>CAZCWA010000099.1:0-13242 GCA_964502265.1 uncultured Myxococcaceae bacterium
CCGCCGCCGGAGTTGGCGCCTTCCTGCGCCGAGGCGGGCGTGCTCGGCGTGCTCCCCGGGATCGTGGGCCTGCTCCAGACGAACGAGGCGCTCAAGCTCCTGCTGGGAGTGGGTCGCCCACTCTCGGGCCGCCTCCTCACCTTCGACGCGCTCGGCACCCGCTTCCAGGAGCTGAAGCTGCGGCGCGATCCGAAGTGCCACGTCTGCCGCGAAGGGGCCGTCGTCGAGCTCATCGACTACGAACGGTTCTGCGCCGGCACCGCGCGTGCGACACCTGCCTGACGAATCCAGGAGCTGCCTTGCCCATCCACGAGCTCACGCCTGAAGCCCTCCACGCGCGCCTGCTCCAGCCGGAGGAGAGTCACCCCGTGCTGCTCGACGTGCGGACCTGGGGCGAGCACCAGATCGTCGCCCTCCCCGGCGCGGTGCTCATCCCGCTGCACGAGCTGGCCGACAGGATCGACGAGCTGGAGTCGCTGCGCGAGCGGGAGATCGTCGTCTACTGCCACCACGGCGTGCGGAGCCTGGGCGGCGCGGCGATCCTCGAAGCGAACGGCTTCCGTGCGGTCTCGTTGCGCGGCGGGATCGACCTCTACGCGCTCTCGGTCGATCGTTCGCTGCCGCGCTACTAGTGCATCTCGCGGGCGAGGTTGAACGCCCGGCGCGAGGCGTCCGTGCCCGCCCTCACCTCGACCTCGATCGGCACCGGCTGCTTGAGCTGCATGCCCCGGACCTCGATCGTGTGTCGGCCCTCGACGAGTTCGACCTTCGGCCCGGGGAAGGTGCCCACCTGCTCGCCGTCGAGGAAGAGCTCGAGGTCGCGCAGCCCCTGCGGGGTGAAGTGCGGCGCGAAGTAGCCGGTGCGGACCCGGTGATCGATGCGCGGATGATCCTGCGTGAGCGTGTGCTCCGCGCGGACGCCCAGCGACTTGTTCGACAGCACCAGCGTGTCGCCCACGTGCGCCCCCGATCGCCGGTCGATCGGCGTGCGCCCGAGGTACGTCCGCTCGGTGCGGCCCGCGTGTCCCGTGTGCTCCACGTAGACGTCGAGCGGGACGTTCGAGTCGACCGTCACCGGCACCCCATCCGCGGCGCGGGACGCGAGGACCTCGAGGATCTGCGCGCGGTAGAGGTAGCCGGCACCCGCCGCCACGGCGAGCAGCACCCCCCAGAGGATGGGCGTCAGGGTGCGGCGCCTCTGCGCGGCCAACGCGGCCTCCAGCGCGGCAGACCGCGTGGGCTTCGGACGCCACGACTCCTCGTCATCCCCCGCGTCCGGGTCCTCGCGCGCGGGCGCTCTGGGCACCGAAACCGGGGACGTGCTGCGGCGTTGGCCTCCGAGGCTGAACTGACCGGAGCGCCGCCGGGGCTCACCGCCAACCTTCTCCGACCGGCCGCCCCCTTCGAGCACCGTCTCCTGCCCCTCGTCCGCCTCGTGCACCGGCGCAGCGGCCACGCCCGAACGCGAGCGCCGCGGCCTGTCCGGCGGAGCGGAGAGGGACTCGATCCCGCGGGTGCTGGTGCGGCGGACGGACGCGCCCGCGTCATCCACCCTTGGCGCGTCGACGCGCGAGTGCCTGGGCCCGCTGCCCCGCTCGGAGGTGTTCCTGCGCAGCGCGGCCACCTCCGCGGCGCGCGTCTCTCCGGTGGCCCGGCGTGCGCCCTCGGCCTGCGTGGCGGGGGGCGCCTCCCACGTGGGCACTTCGACCGGCGGCGCGGCTCGCACCGCTGCGGAGGTCGACGACCGTCTCTGCTCCGAGCGGCTGGATGGGACGGCCTCGGTCGCAGGCGGCGCCTCCCACGACAGCTCTGCGGCGGGACTCCCCGGGTGCGTGCTGGCCCCGCTCCCGCCATGTGCCTGCCGGGAAACCGGTGCGTTCGCCTGCGGCGCCGTGGACACCGCCGGGGTGCCGGGGCTGGAGCTGGAGCCGGACTCGTCGAGCGACGGATCGGGGTACCCCAGCTTCGCCTCCTCATCGAGGCGGTCCTGGAACAGCGTCCCCATCAGCTCGGAGATCTGGACGGAGGTCGCCACCCAGCGCTGGCTGACGAGGAACTCCTCGAGCGCCATCTGGAACTCGCGCGCGTCGCGGTAGCGTTGGTCCGGATTCCTGGCGAGCGCGGTCATCACCACGTCGTCGAGCTCCGGCGGCACGTCCGCGACCATCGACGGCGGGACGATGTCGCACTGCATCGCCGCCTGAAGGGTGGCCAGCTCGCTGTCCTTCTTCAGGGGGCGGACGCCGGTGAGCAGCTCGTAGAGCACGAGCCCGATGGCGAAGATGTCCGAGCGATGGTCGATCGCCCTGCCCCCCGCCTGCTCCGGCGCCATGTACGCGAACTTCCCCTTGATCGCGCCCGACCGCGTCATCGACTGCGCGTCCGCGGCCTTGGCGATGCCGAAGTCCACCAGCTTCACCGAGCCGTCGAAGCTGATGAGGATGTTCTGCGGCGAGACGTCGCGGTGCACGACCTTCAGCGGGTTGCCCCGGTCGTCCGTCTTCGCGTGCGCGTAGTAGAGGCCTTCGCAGGCCGAGGCGACGATGCGGATGGCCAGCGGCCGCGCGATCCACTGGCCCGTGCTCCAGGCCTTGCGCATCACCCGGCCGAGGTCCTCGCCGTGCACGAACTCCATGGCGATGAAGTACGTGCCGTTCTTCTCTCCCAGGTCGTAGATCTGCGCGATGTTCGGGTGGCTGAACCGCGCGGCGATCTTCGCCTCGTTGAGGAACATCTGGACGAACTCGGGATCGTCCGCGAGGTGGGGGAGGATGCGCTTGACGACCAGCAGGCGCGAGAAGCCTTCGATGCCGACGTGGCGCGCGAGCCACACCTCGGCCATGCCGCCCGTCGCGAGCTTCTTCAGAAGTTGATAGTTCCCGAAGGTCTGGCCGTTCATCCGAGGAGCGCGCGCGGGTGAGGTTACGTCATCCGGCCGCTGAAACTCCAAGCGATCCGCTCCTGTGGTGAAATGGCGCGGTGCGCGACCCGCTCCCCACACCGCCCTACCACGCCGCTCTCCTCTCGAAGTGCCGGCTGCCTGCCGTGCTGGCGGCGGGGCTCGTCATGATCGCCGGCGGCACCGCCCTGGCGCAGTCACCGGGCGCCGAAAGTGGGCGCGGAGACCGGATGGAGGTGCGGCCCCACGAGGACCAGTTCCAGCTCAACTGGCGGGACGCGGAGGACGTGCTGGAGGGCGCCGTGCTCCCCGCACGCATGGAGGTGGGCCGGCCGGTCACCGTCTCGGTCCGGATCCGCTCCTTCGAGGGCCCGCCCTTCGACGGCCCGGTCACCGTGACGCTCCGGCCGGTGGGCGCCCAGCACGGCCCTTCGGTCATCGTGGAACGCCAGGGGGAACGTTGGCTGGCAGAGCTGACGCCGGAGTCGGCGGGGACGCACGTGGTGAGCGTGGGCTTCCGCACCACCCGGCACAAGGTCGTACACGGCGAGGTGCCGGTGCACGCCGCACCGCTTCCGCGCGCGCTGCTGTGGGGACTGGCTGTCGCGCTGGTGCTCGGAATCGTCGGCTTCGGCGCGAGCCGTGTCCTCCGTCGCGGCGAGATGCGGTGAACGCCTTGTCCGGGTGGGAGTACTCCCGGAGCTTGGGTGGGCAGGCGCGTCCACACCGTGCTGTCCCGTCTTCTCATCCGGGCCGCGGTCCGCAGCCCCCACGTCGGGCGATCGACGCTCCGGGCCGGGCACCGGCGTTGCACCGGGAAGGTGCAGGCCCGCGGGGGATGACGCCAGAGACGGGGGGAACGGCACGGCGGTGACGGCGTCCGGCTCTCCCCCGCGGGCCCTGTTTCTTCGCCGAGCGCTCGAAGGGCGGTCGCCTGCGCCCGATGTGGTAAGCGCCGCGACGGATGAGCACGCCGAAGTCGCCCAAGGACAAGCGCCCGCGCGCGAAGGGGAAGCGTTCCCCCTCGCCGGCAGGCCGCGAGAACCAGAAATATACTGCAGGAAACGGGGGCGGCGGAGGACGGGCGGCGGCCCGGAAGCCAGCGCCCGGCAGCGGCAGGGAGAGCGCTTCCCGTCCCCTGCGCGAGGACCTGGTCCACGCGGCGGCGCTGGAGGCCTACGGACTGGTCCGTCATGAAGGGCGGCTGGCGGACCGCGCCCTGGACACGACGTTGCGGGTGCGCAAGCACCTCTGGTCGCAGGAGCGCCGCGCGGTGGCCGAGCGCGTCTATGCCCTGCTCCGGCGGCAGCGGACGGTGGATTGGATGCTGGAGCGCGAGGCGCCGGAGCTCTCCCGGCGCCCGGTGACGGACGTGGATCTCCTCCGCCTGAGCGCGAGCCGCGTGCTGCACGGCGAGGACCCGCGCGGGGTGGCCCGCGGCGCCCTGCTGTCGAACGACGACGCGGCGGTCCTCTCCCGGCTTCCCGACGCGGCGGCCGCGCTGCTGGCGCTGCCCTTCGAGCAGCGTTTCCCCATCCAGGCCTCACTGCCGGACTTCCTCGCGGAGCGGTTCGTTGCCGAGTTCGGCGAGGAGGCGGAGCGGGTGATGGAGGCGATGAACGAGCGCGCGGCCCTGTGCGCCCGGACGAACCTCCTCAAGGGCGACCGGGACGGGCTGATGGCCCGGTTGCGGGAGGAAGGGGTCGATTGCCGGCCCACGCCGCTCTCCCCGCTGGGCGTCTTCCTCGAGACGCGCACCAACGCGTTCTCCCTCCCCTCCTTCCGCGACGGCCTCTTCGAATTGCAGGACGAGGGCAGCCAGCTCCTCGGGATGCTGGTGGACGCACCGCCCACGAAGGTGGTCGACGCGTGCGCCGGCGCGGGCGGAAAGACGCTCCAGCTCGCGGCCCAGATGAAGAACAGGGGCGACCTCCACGCGCTGGACGTCGAGGACTACCGGCTCGACGAGCTGCGCCGGCGGGCCAGGCGCGCGGGCGTCCACAACGCGCGGGTCCGGACCATTGCGCCCGGTGGCGAGGAGGCGCTCGAGTCGATCGCGGATCTGCGGGGCGCCGCGGACCGGGTGATGGTGGACGCCCCCTGCAGCGGCACCGGCACCTTTCGGCGGAAGCCGGATGCGCGCTACCGGCTGAAGCCCGGCGACCTCGAGATGCACGCGGCGCGGCAGCGCGAGCTCCTCTCCCGCTTCGCCACCCTGGTGAAGCCCGGCGGCCGCCTCATCTACGGGACCTGCAGTATACTGCAGATGGAGAACGAGGCGGTGGTGGAGGACTTCCTCGCCCAGCACCCCGACTTCAGCCTCTTCGACGTCTCGTCCCTGCTCCCGCCCGAAGTGGCTGCACAGGTCACCCGCAAGGGCTTCCTGCGGCTCTTCCCGCACCTGCACGGGACGGACGGGTTCTTCGGCGCGGTCCTTCTCCGGCGGAAGTAGGTGAGGGACCTCCTGACAACCGCGCTGCATCGCGGATAATCGCGCCCGATGTGGTTCCCTTCGAAGTGGGCGCTCGCCGTCCCCCTGCTGGCGGCTGTCTGTGCCCTCTCCTTTGCCTGCCGGATCGAAACGGCGGCGCCCGGCGCGTCCTCCCAATCGGGTGCTCCGTCCGCGGCCGACGCGGAGCCCTCGGGCGAGCTGTGGGTCTACACGTCGATGTACCGGCAGGTCCTCGACGCGCTCGGGCCGCTGATCGCGGAGCGCATGCCGAAGGTGCGCGTGCACTGGTACCAGGCCGGCAGCGAGAAGGTGGCCAGCCGGCTCGAGGCGGAGCGCTCGGCCGGCGCCGCACGCGCGGACATCCTGCTCACCTCGGACCCGTTCCTCTACGAGCGGCTGCGCGCAGAAGGGGCGCTGGCCCGTTACGCCTCGCCGAACGGCATGCGCATCCCGAGGAGCCTCGTGGACCTCGACGCGCACTGGGTGTCCGCGCGGCTCTCCACGATGGTGATGGTGCGCCGCCGGAACGCGACGGGCGATTTGCCTCCGTCCTTCGCCGCGCTCACCGAGCCTGCCTTCCGCGGCGAGGTGGCGGTAGGCGATCCGCTGACGTCGGGGACCGCGTTCACCTGGGCCGTGTTCATGGCCGAGCGCCACGGCGCGAACTGGTTCGAATCGCTGCGCGACAACGGCGCGGTGGTGGCCGGAGGCAACGCGGCGGTGCTGCAGAAGGTGGAGAGCGGCGAGGTGAAGGTCGGCGTGGTGCTGCTGGAGAACGTGCTCGCGGCCCGCCGCCGCGGCAGCCCGGTGGAATTGGTGTGGCCGGAGGATGGCGCGGTGATCGTCCCCGGACCGGTGGGCATCCTGCACGGCAGCCCGAACCCGGTGGCGGCACGCGCCTTCGTGGACCTGCTCCTCTCGCCGGAAGGCCAGGCGATCGTCGTGGAGAAGGGAGACATGCACGGCGTGGATCCGAGGCTCGAAGGGCCCGCCGGAGAGCCCGCGCTCGAAGGGCTGCTCCAGCGCTCGCAGCCGTGGTCGGAGGAGCGGATGCGCGCCGGGCTCGAGCGCGGCGGTGAGATCAAGCAGGCCTTCTCCCGGGCGTTCTCACGGTGAGCGCGCTCCCCGCGGGCGCCCCGTCGCGCCGCCTCTCCCTCGGGCCGCTCGTCGCGCTCGGGCTCTGGCTCGCGCCGGTCCTCTTCTTCGCCGTGGGACCGGTGGTCCTGCTCGTGCTGCGCAGCGCCACCTCGCTCGATGCCGCGGCGTGGCAGGAGCTCTTCGGTCAGGGAGGGCCGCTGCTCAACACGCTGTGGGTCTCGTCCGGCGCGGCGGCGCTGGCGGTCCTCCTCGGCGGGCCGCTCGCGTTCCTGCTCTTCCGGACCGACCTGTATGGGCGTGGGCCGCTCATCGCGCTCTTCACCCTGCCCTCCGCGGTGCCGCCCTTCATCTGGGGCATGGGTTGGCTGCTGCTCGCCAACCCGCGCGTGGGCTACCTCAACCGCGTGCTCGGCGAAGGAACGCTGAACGTCTACGGCCCGTGGGGCATCGCCTTCGTGATGGGCCTTTCCGGGCTGCCGCTGGTGCTCCTCGCCGGCGCTTCGGCGCTGCGTCGCATCGACCCCACGCTCGAGGAGGCGGCCCGCCTGTGCGGCGCAGGTCCCGTGCGCGCCGTCGCCGCTGCCACCTTGCCGCTCGCCCTGCCGTCGCTGCTCTCGGGCGGGGTGATGGTCTTCCTCATGAGCGCGTCCGCGTTCGGCGTGCCGTACATCCTCGGCGTCTCCGCGTCACCGCCAACGCAGGTGCTCACCACGCGCATCTACGGCTACTTGCTGCTCGGAGGACACGACCAGATGTCGCGCGCGGTGGTGCTGTCGATCGCGCTGCTCGTCATGACGCCGGTGGTGCTGTGGGTGAACCAGCAGCTCGGGAAGCTGGGGCGGGTGCGGCTGCTCTCGGGGAAGGGGTTCACGCCCAGGATCCTGCCGCTGGGGCGGGCGCGCGGCTGGCTCACCGCGGGCGTGGCCCTCGTTGCGATGCTCCTCGTCATCCTCCCGCTCGCGGCGGTGGCGCTGACCTCGGTGCAGCGCAGCTTCGGTGCAGAGCTCGCGGTGGAGAACCTCACCCTGCACCACTGGACGGGCGTGCTCCTGAGCGCGCGCACCCTGCAGGCCGCAGGGCGGAGCCTTCTGCTCGCGTTCGGGGCGGCCACGCTCGTCTGCGCGGTGGGGCTCGGCACCGCCGTCTTGCGCCGCGCGTTGCCCAGGCTCGGACGCGTCATCGAGCCCCTTGCGGTGTGGCCCTACGCGGTGCCGGGCACGGTGCTCGCCATCGCGCTCCTCGTCGCCTTCTCGCGCGACCTGCGCTTCGTCTTCGCCGACCGGATCGCGTTCGTGCTCGCGCTCGCCCACTCGGCGTGGCTGCTGCTCATCGCGTACGTGGCGAAGTACCTGGCGCTCGGCGCACAGAACAGCGCCGAGGCGCTGGCGCAGGTGGACCCTTCGCTGGCCGAGGCCGCGCGGGTGAGCGGTGCCGGGCCGTGGCGGGCCTTCCGGGATGCGGTGCTGCCGTCCCTGCGTCCGGCGCTGGCGGCGGCGTTCCTGCTCGCGTTCCTCGTCTGCGCCACGGAGATCACCATGTCGGTGCTCCTCGTGCCCGCAGGTCAGGACGTGCTGGGCACGCTCTTGTTCGAGCTCCAGAGCTACGCGGACCCGAGCGCCGCGTCGGTGCTCGCCTGCGCCTTCGTGGCGCTGGTGCTGCTGGGACAGCTCGGGCTGTGGGCGTTGCAGAAGCGGAGGACGGTGTAGGCGATGGCGTCGATCAGCCTCGAGACGGTGGAGAAGTCGTACGGCCAGACGCGCGTGGTCCGCGGGCTCTCGCTGCAGGTCGAGCAGGGGGAGTTCGTCTCGCTGCTGGGGCCTTCCGGCTGCGGCAAGACGACGACCTTGCGGATGATCGCCGGGCTCGAGTTTCCGGACGCGGGCACCATCCGCATCGGCGGCCAGGTGGTGGCCTCCGAGCGCGTGCGCGTCGCCCCCGAGCGCCGCGGCCTGGGCATGGTCTTCCAGAGCTACGCCATCTGGCCGCACCGCAGCGTGGAGGCGAACGTCGCCTATCCGCTGCAGCTTCGGAAGACGCCGAAGCCGGAGTTGGCCGCGCGGGTGACCGAGGCGCTCCGGTGGGTCCGGCTCGACGCGCTGGCCGGGCGGATGCCGCACGAGCTGTCCGGCGGTCAGCTCCAGCGGGTGGCGCTGGCGCGGGCGCTGGTGGCAGATCCCAGGGTGCTGCTCCTCGACGAGCCGCTCTCCAACCTCGACGCGGCCCTTCGCGAGGAGCTGCGGGCGGAGATTGCGTCCCTTCGTGCGCGGCTGGGCACGACGATGATCTACGTCACCCACGATCAGGCGGAGGCGCTGGCGCTGTCCGATCGCATCGCGGTGATGAACCGCGGCGTGCTGGAGCAGGTGGACCCGCCGGAGCGGCTCTACGCGGAGCCCAGGACGCCGTTCGTGGCCGGCTTCGTCGGCGGCGCGAACCTGATCGAAGGCCGCGTGGAGGCAGGCCGGTTCCAGGTCGACGGCGGGATCGCCTTCGCGCTGCCGCCGGACCTCCCGGCCACACAAGGCGCGCAAGGGACCCTGGTGGTGCGCCCGGAGGAGCTGGCCATCGACGCGGAGGGCACCCCATTGCCGCTCTCGGCGCGCCTCTTCCTCGGCCACGCGACCGAGTACCGCTTCCCGCTCGGCCCCTCGCTGTTGCGGGTGGTGGGGCCTCCCACCGACGCGCGGGCCGGTGCGCCGCTCGGGATCCGGATCCGGCGCGCCCGCTTCTTCCCGAGGGGCACGTGACGATGACCTCCGAGCCTTCCGAGACCGTCCGCTACACGATCCGGATGCCCCGGCCGCACACGCACCGGTTCGAGATCGAGGCCACCTTTCCCTCCGCCCCCGGAGAGCGGATCTTCGCCCTCCCGGTGTGGAACCCCGGCAGCTACCTCGTGCGCGAGTTCGCGCGGCACGTGCAGTCGGTGGGCGCCGAGGACGAGGCCGGTCGTCCGTTGCCGATCACCCGCGTGGACAAGCGGAGCTTTCTCGTCCGCGCCGGCACGGGCCCCGTGCGGCTTCGCTACGAGGTCTACGCGAACGAGCTCTCGGTGCGGACGAGCCACCTCGACGGTTCGCACGCATTCTGGAACGGCGCCACCGTCTTCCTCTACGAGGAGGCACACCGTCACCTCGAGCACCGCGTGCGGGTGGAGGCGCCGGAGGGGTGGCGCGTGTTCACCGCGCTCGATGTTGCGCCCAACACCGGCGAGTACGTGGCGGTCGATTACGACCAGCTCGTGGACAGCCCCTTCGAGGTCGGGCCCCACACGCCCGCGCGCTTCGAGGTGCAGGGCGTTCCCCACGAGCTGGTGTTCTGGGGCGGCGAGCCGCCGGACCTCCCGCGGGTCGTCGCCGACGTCCAGCGTGTCTGCGAACAGGCGGCTGCGTTCTTCGGCGGGGTACCGCACCGGCGCTACCTCTTCATCGTGCACCTGCTCGAGAAGGGGCGCAGCGGGCTCGAGCACCGGGACTCGTCGGTGCTGGTGTACTCGCGGAACGGCTGGGCGACCTTGCGCGGGCGGGAGGACTTCCTCCACCTCGTTGCGCACGAGTACTTCCACCTCTGGAACATCAAGCGCCTGCAGCCGGCCGCCTTCACGCGGATCGACTACGGCGGCGAGAACTACACGCGGCTGCTGTGGGCGTTCGAGGGCATCACCAGCTACTACGACATGCTCCTCACCCGTCGCGCCGGGCTCTCTCCGCCGTCGCGCTACCTGCAGCGGCTGGGCGAAGCCTTCACGCAGCTCCACGGGGTTCCCGGCCGGCGGGTGATGACGCTCGAGGATGCGTCGATGCAGGCCTGGGTGAAGCAGTACCGGCCCGATGAGCACTCTCCGAACAGCGGGGTCTCGTACTACCTCAAGGGCGAGCTGGTGGGGCTGCTGCTCGACCTCACGCTGCGCCGGATCACCTCGGACGAGAAGAGCCTCGACGACGTGCTCCGGCTTCTGTGGTCCCGTTACGGGGAGCGCGGGATCGGGGTTCCGGAGGACGGCTGGGAGGCGGCCGCAGAGGAGATTGCAGGACAGAGCCTCCGGGCCTTCTTCGACCGCGCGCTGCGGAGCACGGAGGAGCTCGACACCTCGTCACTCGCGCACGTGGGCCTGGACCTCCGCTTCCGGCCGAAAGAGTCACCCGGTGACAGAGGCGGCACGCCACCGCGCGCGCGGGAGCCGCGGCCGCGCGGATGGCTCGGCGCCAACGCCCGCTCGAGCGGGACCATCAGCGTGGTGTTCGCGGACTCTCCGGCCATGGACGCCGGCCTCTACGTGGACGACGAGGTCATCGCGCTGGACGGCGTCCGCGTGGACGGGACGTCGCTGCTCGCCCGGATCGACGAACGACCTCCCGGTGAACGGGTACGCCTCACCTTCTTCCGCCGGGACCGCCTGCTGGAGCTCGACGTGACGCTCGGCGAGAAGCCGGAGGACGCCGTGTGGCTGGTGCGGGCCGAGGCCCCCACCGACGCGCAGCGGCAGGCATACGCGAAGTGGATCGGTGCGCCGTGGGAGGCCGAAGGATGAGCCTGCACGCGCCGCCCCGAACCGGAACTATACTTCATGTCCTCCGGCCATCCGCCGGTTGCCGCCCTCCCAGCGCGCGTATAAGTGTGCCGCCCATGGTCTTTCGCCTCTGCTGCGCGGCCGTCGCCGCCGTCTTCCTCGCCTGTGGCCCCTCCTCCACCCATCGCCCGGACGCCGGCGGCGTGGTGCTCTGCACGCCGGACGAGGAGACCTTCCTCGCGGTGCTGGTGCAGAACCAGGCGGGCGAGCCCGTGGACGCCGCGACGGTCGTGGCGCGCAACGTGGGCACCAACCAGCGGGTCACCGGCAGCACCGACCGCAACGGGCTCTCCACCGCGGTGGGCAGCAGCATCGGCTCGGGCAGCATCGAGGTCAGCGCCACCAAGGCCACGCGGGTGAGCGAGACGAAGCAGGTGGAGTTCGTCTGCGGCGAGTGCGGCTGTGACATCACGCCGCCCTCCGTCACCCTGCAGATCCCGCTTTAAGGCGGTACCTTGCGCTTGATGGCCGTCGAGCTCGCCAAACTCCTGCGCCGCCCCGTTCCCGAGCTGCGCGAGCGCTATCTCGAGCGCGGGATGCCCGTGCCGGACGGCCTGCTCGAAGCGCTCGAGGCCGACGCTCGCGTCGCCGCCCGCGAGCTCGCCCGCCGCATCCGCGAGGTGCGCCGGAAGAACCGCGCGGAAGGGCAGCGCCTGCGCAACCTGCTCCGCTACGAGACGGAGCTGTGGGATTCGGGCCTGCAGTATATTGCAGGTGTGGACGAGGCCGGGATGGCACCGCTGGCGGGGCCGGTGGTGGCGGCGGCAGCCATCCTCCCGCGCGGCTACAAGCTGCGCGGGCTGGACGACTCGAAGAAGATCGTCGACGGCGCCCGGCGCGAGGCGCTCGCGCAGAGCATCAAGAAGGACGCTGTCTGCTGGGCGGTGGGGGTGGCGACGGTCGAGGAGATCGACTCGCTGAACATCTACCACGCGGGCCTGCTCGCCATGCGCCGGGCGGTGCTCGGGCTCCAGATCGCGCCGCAGTTCTGCCTCGTGGACGCGCGGAAGATCCCCGACTGCGAGACCCCGCAACGCGGGATCATCCACGGCGACGCGCTCTCCCTCTCCATCGCCGCGGCCTCGGTGATCGCCAAGACCACCCGGGACGCCATGCTCGACGCGCTCGACGCGGAGCATCCCGGCTACGGCTTCGCCTCCCACAAGGGCTACCCCACCCCGGAGCACTGCCGCCTGCTGGCCGAGAAGGGCGCCACGCCCATCCACCGTCGATCGTTCGCGCGCGTGCGCCAGGCGCTGGGCTTGGAGCCGCTGCAGCTCGAGGCATTCCCGCCGGAGGCGCTGGCAGAGTCCCCTGCGCGGCGAGGCCCGGAAGAAGACGACCTGGAGCCCGGCTCCGCCGCGTGACGCGGGGGCCTCCAGAGGCCTCCCTGCCTTGACAGACCGCAGGGCGCGGCGGAAAAGCCCGAGGTCATGAAGCTCGCGACCCTCCGAGACGGAACGCGGGACGGCACGCTGATCGTCGTCCGCAAGGATCACCAGTCATTTTCGCGGGCGACCGGGATCGCGCGCACGCTGCAGGCGGCGCTGGACGACTGGGACGCGCTCGCGCCGAAGCTCCAGGCGCTCAGCGACGCGCTCAACCGGGGCGAAGCGCCCTCCGAGCCGCTGGAGGTGACGAAGCTCCACGCGCCGCTGCCGCGGGCCTACGAATGGGTGGATGGCTCGGCCTACCTCAACCACGTTCGCCTCGTGCGCAAGGCGCGCAACGCGGAGCCGCCGCCCACGCTGGAGACGGATCCGCTGGTGTACCAGGGCGGCAGCGGGCACCTGCTCGGGCCCACCGAGGACATCCCCCTGCGCGACGAGGCGTGGGGCTGCGACTTCGAGAGCGAGCTGGTGGTCATCACCGGCGACGTGCCGCAAGGCGTGACCGCGAAGGAGGCTGCGGCGCACGTGCGGCTGGTCACGATCTGCAACGACGTGTCCCTGCGCAACCTCATCCCCAACGAGCTGGCCAAGGGCTTCGGCTTCTTCCAGAGCAAGCCCGCCTCCGCCTTCGGCCCCTTCGCGGTGACGCCGGACGAGCTGGGCGAGGCGTGGCGCGAGGGGCGGGTCCACCTGCGGCTGCAGACCTGGCTCAACGGCGAGAAGGTGGGCGACACCGACGCCGGGCCGGAGATGCACTTCTCCTTCTTCCAGCTCATGGAGCACGTGGCGAAGACGCGCCGCTTCACCGCCGGCACGCTCGTCGGCAGCGGGA
>CAZCWA010000100.1:0-13219 GCA_964502265.1 uncultured Myxococcaceae bacterium
GACCCCCCCCGCCTCCCGACCGTCCTGGGCGCCGAGCGGAGGGCGCTGCTGCGCGCCCAGGAGCCGCCGCTCGCGCGGTGCCCGAGCACCGGCCGGCTCGTTGCGGTGGAGCATGTCGTGCGTGGCCCAGCGCACCGGCAGGTCCCGGTACGAGCGCTTCTTGAACCCGTACATCAGGTGGTGGGACGGGCAGTTCATCGGCTTGAGCGAGTAGTCGTGCTCGCCGCTCTCCGAGTCCATCACCAGGAACATGTTCTCGCGGTACTTGCCCCAGTGCCCGCTCTTCTCCCAGAGGAGCTTGTTGAACATGAGCGGCGTCTTCACGGCCTGGTAGCCGCCGTCCCGCGTGAGCCCGCGCATCCACGAGGAGAGGATGCTGTAGATCGTCTCGCCCTTCGGCAGCCAGAACGCGGCGCCCGGCGCGGACGGATGGAAGGCGAAGAGCTCCAGCGCGGTGCCCAGCTTGCGGTGGTCGCGCTTCTTCGCCTCCTCGATGCGGTTGAGGTACTCGGCCAGCGCCTTCTTGTCGAAGAACGCGGTGCCGTAGATCCGCTGCAGCATCGCGTTGCGCGAGTCCCCCCGCCAGTACGCGCCGGACGACGAGAGCAGCTTGATGATCCCCACCTTGCCGGTGGAAGGACCGTGGGGCCCGAGGCAGAAGTCCACCCAGTCGCCGTGGCGGTAGAGCGTGAGCGTCTTCGCGCCCTTCGCCACGATGTCCTGGACGATCTCCACCTTGTACTTCTCGCCCAGCGACTCGAAGAGGCGGATGGCCTCCTCCGGCGAGACCTCCTCGCGGACGAAGGGCAGGTCCTTCGCAATCTCGCGGTTCGCCTCGGCCTCGATCTTCTCCAGGTCCTCCGGCGTGAACGGCGTGTCCCGCGCGAAGTCGTAATAGAAGCCGTCCTCGATCGACGGGCCGATGGTGACCTGCGTGCCGGGGAAGAGCCGCTGCACCGCGGACGCCACGATGTGCGCCGCGTCGTGCCGGATGACCTCGAGGGCCTCGGCGGCCTTGTGGGTGAAGATCTCGAGCTTCGCGTCCTCGTCCAGCGGCCGGGCGAGATCCGCCTCCTGCCCGTTCACCCTGGCGAACACCGCCGCCTTGGCGAGCCCGGGGCCGATCTGCTCGCGAACGAAGTCCGCGATCTTCGTGCCCTTCGGCGCCTGCTTCTGGCTCCCGTCGGGGAGCGTCACCGTGATCTGATCAGCCATGTGCGTGTGCCCGTTCCGGTTACCGGAAATAACAAAGGCGGCAGGGCCTTTCAGCCGTGCCGCCCTTCGAGACTTCGTTGGGTCCTAGTGGGATCGAACCACTGACCCCTACCGTGTCAAGGTAGTGCTCTACCGCTGAGCTAAGGACCCGTTGCTGCTGCGTACTGCGTGCCGCGAAAAGCGGTGCGGCAAATAGCAGCGCCCTTCCGAGCCTGTCAAGGAGAACCCCTGGCAGCCTTCTTCGCTTCCGCGATCACCGCGTCGAACATGGCCGGGGTGAGCCGGCCGGTCTGCGTGTTCTGCTGGCTGACGTGGTAGCAGCCGAGCAGCCTGGGCGCGCCCTCGAGGTTCGCCTCCGCGCCGTGGCCGAACGCCGGCAGCGGCCGCGGGAGCGTGAGGTCCCGGGCCCGCGCGAAGTGGCCGAGGGTGGACGACCAGGCGTGCGCGCCCAGGGCGACGATCACCTTTGTGGTCCCCGCGAGCAACGCCAACTCCCGGTCGAGGTACCCCGAGCAGTTCCTGAACTCCTCCGGGGTGGGCTTGTTGTCCGGGGGCGCGCAGCGGACCGGGGCCACGATGTAGACGTCGTCCAGCGTGAGCCCGTCGTCCACGTGCGTGGACGTGGGCTGGTTGCACAGGCCGGCGCGGTGGAGGCCAGCGAAGAGGAAGTCCCCGCTGCGGTCGCCGGTGAAGAAGCGGCCGGTGCGGTTGCCGCCGTGCGCGGCGGGCGCAAGGCCCACGAGGACGATCCGCGCTTGGCGATCCCCGAAGCCGGGCAGCGGCCGGCCCCAGTAGGTCTCGTCCCGGAAGGCGCGGCGCTTCTCGCGGGCCACGGTCTCGCGCCACGCGACGAGCCTCGGGCACAGGCGGCAGTCGACGATCTGCGCGTGGAGCTTCTCGAAGGTGTCTCGGGCCGGGCGGCTCATCTCACGCGGCCGGCGGCGCGTCCGCGTCCCCGTCGTAGAGCGGGGACTTCCGGTAGCGCTCCACCACCACGTTGAACACCACGCGCAGGATGGCGGCCACCGGCACCGCAAGCAGGATCCCCACGAACCCGAACAGCTCGCCGAACGCGAGGATGGCGAGGATCACCGCCACCGAGGACAGGCCCACCTTCTCGCCCACGATGCGCGGGGTGATGACGAAGCCCTCGAGCATCTGCGCGACGACGAAGGTCCCGGCCACCACCCCGAGCTGCCACATGCCCTGCCACGACAGCAGCATCCCCACCGCCGCCAGCACGACGCCCAGCGCGGTGCCGAGGTACGGCACCATGTTCCCGAAGCCCGCCACCAGGCCGATCACGATCGCCAGCTCCACCCGCGCGATGGAGAGCCCGGTGGCGTAGATGACCGAGAGCACGGCGCCCACGGTGATCTGCCCCTGCACGAACGCGGAGAGCACCCCGTCCACCTGCGCGAACCTTCCGGAAACGAGGCCCACCGCTCGGCGGGGCAAGAGCGCCTTCGCGGATGCGATCAGCACCGGGTAGTCGCGCAGGAAGAAGAAGCCGACCACCGGCACGATCATCAGCCCGAGGATGGTCACCACGAAGCGCGCGGTGTTCCCCGCGAAGGCCGCGAGCAGCCGCGCCGCAGCAGGCCCCGCGCTCTTGAGGAGCTCCGTTGCCTCGCCGCCCAGCTCCTGCGCCCGCTCGCGCCACAGGTCCGGCAAGGAGATCCCGAAGGTCGTCTCCACCCGGGGGATGAACTCGGTGGCCGCGCGCTTCACGAAGCCGGGCAGCCGCTGCACCTCGTCCCGGAAGACGGGGATCAGGTAGAGGATGAAGCCCGCCAGAAGCAGCCCCAGCGCGCCCATCACCACGGTGGCGCCCCACGTGCGGTCCAGGCCCTTGCGCGCGAGGAAGGTGACCGCCGGGTTGAGGATGTACGCCAGCGCCAGGGAGAGCAGCACCGGCACCGCCACGCCGGAGAAGATGCCGATCAGCAGGAACACCAGCCCCAGCGCGCCGACCATCCCGCCGGCCCACAGAAGATCGATGCGGCGGGCCTCGGGTTCGGGCAGGTCCTCCTGGGCCGCCTGCGCATGGCCACCTTCGACCACGGACAGCGCGGGCGTCTTCGGCTCGTCCGCTCCCTGCTTCACCCGCGCGTCTTTCTTCCTCCGTTTGATGACTTCCTCCGCGACGAACCGGCAGCGCCGGCGGGGAGCGCCGGCATGAAGAACAGGTACCCGAACCGGGACCAGTATTGCAGCGTGCTGACCACCACGCACAGCCCTGCGACGAACCCCACCGCCCACACCCAGCCCGTGAGCGCCGGGGGAGCGTGCGGGCTGTCGCTCGCCAGCGCGAGCACGATGGTGAGTACGAGCGCGAAGGTGGAGTATTTCCCGATCCGCGTGGGCTCGGTGGGGATCTCGAGCCGCTTGTGCTTCACCCACAGCGCGCCCACCGCCATCGGCACATCGCGCAGGAGGATGACGCCCAGCAGCCATGCCGGCAGCACGTCGTCCAGCACCAGCGCCACCAGCGCGCCGAAGACGAGCAGCTTGTCGGCCAGGGGATCGATGATCCCGCCCAGCTTGCTGCGCTGGTTCAGCAGCCGCGCCAGCAGCCCGTCCAGCACGTCCGAGACCGCCGCGGCGATGAACACCCCGAGCGCCCACTCGGGCCGGTCCGTCAGCCGCAGCCAGAGGAAGACCGGCACCAGCAGCAGCCGGGCAAACGAGATCAGGTTCGGGACATTGAACGCATCAGCGAGCACGCGCTGCGCTCCGGATCACTCGGTGCCGCCGTGCTTCCTGACGAAGCGCGCGAAGGGGTTGTCCGGCTCCGGCTCGTCCACCTTCTCCACCCACAGCTCCTCGTCCACCACCACCACCATCCCGCGCTGCAGCTCGAGGAAGCGCTTCTCCCACGCCTCGCGGGTGACCTCCTGGGGGCCGGGCACCTGGACCCGTCCCGGCTTGGCTCCGGACGGAAGGGGCGGCGGGGTGAGAGGGCCCAGGCGCACCGCCGCGGTGGACTCGACCGCGACCACGCCCTCGCTCACCTGCACCCGCGTGCGCTGCGAGGGCTTGCCGTCACGGACGATCGGGAACGCCTCCACCCAGAACTCGGTGCCGCGGACGCCGGCCACCGCGCGCTCGGTGCGGACCTCGAACTTCGCGTCGCTGCCGGCCACCGTCTTCGCCACCTTCGACCAGATCGCGCCCACGCCGAGCGTGCTCCAGAACCCGCTGCGCGCCCCGGTCTGGTCCGCGAAGTCCGCCGCGTCGATCTGCAGGCGCGACTTCTCGTCGAGCATCAGGACGCTCTGATCGTTGAGGGTGAGCTTCAGCCGCACGCCCGCCGCCGTCTCGAGGTGATCGCCCACCCGGATGGGGGTGCCCACCTTCAGGGGCTCGGGCTTCCCCTTCCCGTCGTTGGCCTTGCGCACCGCGCGACCTGCGCCCTCCACCACCGTGACCGAGCCGACCTGCGGCGCCTCCTTCTCCTGGGCGAACGCCTCCGTCCCCCCCAGCGCGAGCACCAGCACGCCCAGCGCCATCGTCGCGGCCGAGGCCCTCATCTGCGCTCTCCTTCCGGCGCCCTCGGGCGCAGCGTCACCGACAGCGAGGCCTTCGCGCCGCCCGACTGGTACCAGGTCTCGTACGGCCAATACCCGTCCTTCTTCACCACCACGTGCCGCATCCCCTGCCCCAAAGACAGCCGCCCGGGCCGCCCGTCGAAGTCGCCGCACACGCCCTGGGGCACGCCGTCCACCACCACCTCCGCGTCCTCGGGATCGCACCGCAGTGACAGCTCTCCGCGCCGCCCCTCCGCCTCCTGCAGCAGCGCGTCCGCCTTCGCCACCGTCTCCGCGTGCTCGGGCGGTCCGCTGCGACAGCCGTTGCCGGCCATCATCGCCCACGCCACCGCCGCCCACGCCAGCGCCCTCACTTCGCGACCGTCAGCTCCACCCGGTTCTGGCTGCGGCCGGTGACCGAGACCTTCTTGCCCTTGAAGGTGGCGGTGCGGAACTCGCCGGCGAGATCCTGGGTGCTGCCCACGTAGGTGACCTCGAAGTTCGCGCGGCCGGATTCGAAGTTGCCCTCGGTCACGTCCTGCACCCCGCGGCGCTCGCCGAGCACCCGCTTGAAGTCCTCCACCGCGCCGTAGTCCCCGAGCCCCACCACGTCCACCACCACCCGGCTGCCGTTCTGCCGCTCGCCGCCGAGCCGCGCGTAGACCGCACGGCGTACCTCGCCCACCATCTCCCCGCCTTGCGCCCGCGCCACGTCGAACGCGGTCCGCTCCCAGGAGATGATCCCCGTCCGCTTGCCGCTGTTGAACTTGCCCGCCAGCGTCGTGAGCTGGGTGCCGCTGTCGGTGCTGAATGCGGCGATGTCCCACTCACCGGTGACCGGGAAGAAGCCCTTGGTCATCGCCCCGTCCGGCTGGAAGCGGAAGGTCACCCGGCCGTAGACGATCACGTCCGCGCGCGTGAGGTTGCCGATCTCCTTCGCCTCGGTGGCGCCCAGCGCAGCGCCGCCCGCCACCCGCACCTTCCCGGCCGCGAACGAGGGATCGATGATCGTCCAGCCGTCCTTCGCGAACGCTTCGGTCAGCGCCTGGGTCATCACGCCCGAGGTCGTCACCACGCCGCCGGTGTCGATCGACTGCTCCTGCAGCAGGATGACCAGCTTGCGCCCTTCCAGCGAACGGACGAGGAGCTGGATGGCCTGCAGGTCCCTGTCGAGCGGCGCGGTGGAGACGGTGGCGCTGAGCCGGGCGGTGATCACGCCTCCGTCCTTCGCGTACTGCGGCGCGCTGAACTTCTTCACGTAGCCCTGCGCGTTGGTGAGGATCCGGTCCTGCACCACCGTGCTGCCCTTCACCAGCGTGTCCGAGGAGACCAGCGTCCCCGCCACCTGCTCCACCGCGTTGCGCAGCGCGTTCTTCCTCGCCTCCTCGCGGGCCTTCACCTCGTCGCCGTTGACGATCGCCGCCTCGCCGACCGCATCGACCGTCTGCTCGTCCCCGGCGGCCAGCGCCGGAGCGCCCGCCAGCAGCGCCGCGAGGGCGACCAGCGCGATCCCCCGGCCACCGAACCTCCTGCGCGTCCTCATCTTCCGCTCCATCACTGCGCGACGATCACCACCCGGCCCTCGGCCAGGTAGCGGTTGTTGTGGTCGGTGAGCTTCTTCGCGTCCTCGGCGGGGAGCACCAGCGCGCTGCCGTCCGCACGCGAGGCCCGGAGCACCAGCGGGTTGTCGCCCACGCGCTCCTGCTTCCGCGCCTCCTCCACCGTCCGGACCCACGCGGCCACGCCCACCTTCCGGGCGGATTCGGAGAGGACCTCGGCGCCATAGAGAGGAGCGCCTGCCTCGTCCACCACGCGCGGCGCGAGCGACGGCGTCACCTTCAGCCCCCGCGCGTCGATCACCAGGCCCGTGTGGGTGGGCGCGCCCTCCGTCTTCAGGGCCACCTTCGACTCGCCGCGCGGCAGCAGCGCGTCGGTGAGCATGCCCAGCGGCACCTCGACGTCGATCTCCACGCCGCTGTCCGAGTAGTACCGCTTGTTGGTGATGGTGAACCCCTTCACCGCGCCCTCCACCCGGCCGCGGATCTCGTCGTTCGCCATCTCGTCGCCGACCGTGCGACCGGCGCTCACGTGCAGCCCCTTCGCCTGCTCGAGCAGGTTCCGGAACGCGTCCAGCTTCGCCGCGCGCTCCGCCCCGAGCCTCGCCTGCGCCGGGTTCTGCGCCTTCATGTCCGGCGCACCCGAGCCGGTGGCGAACAGCACCTGGCCCTGCCAGTTCACGCCGTCCGGGCGCTTCTCACCTTTATTAGGAGGGCCCTTCTGGGCCCCGGCGATGCCCCACGGCACCACCAGCGCGGCACACAGCGCGGCGATCCACACCTTTCCCTTCACGCGTCCCTCCTGCCTCGGCCACAGCCCCGTTCCATCGGGGCCGTTGCGCATTCAAGGCGTGGGACGGCGCCAAAGCAAGGCGCGGACCCGTCCGGCCCCTCAGTCGTCGAGCGTGTGCCGCGCCACGTAGGCGTCGATGAGGCGGCGGTGGCGCTCGGTGAGCAGCGTGAAGCGGACGCCGGACCCTTCCGGCTCCTGCTGCCCGAGCCACTCGCGGACGATCTCGCCCTCGGCGTAGATGACCTCGTCGGTGCCGGGGAGCTGGAACTGCAGGCCCACCCGCTTCTTCTCGTGCTCGGGCTCGATCAGGTTCGCGAGGCTCAGGCCGTCGGTGCTGATGTCGGCGGCGCGCGCCATGTACGGCACCCCGGCGACGTACTTGTTCAGGTAGACGTCCAACGGCGCCCGGATCCTCTTCCGCTTCTCGCTCATGGTGCACCCTCCGCCGGCAAAGCGCGCGACAGCCGCGTCGCAGCCTGTAGCGGCAGAGCCTAGAGGGGGGGATCGGTTGGTCAAGAATCCGGCCCGCCGCCATCCGTCGGACAAAAAGCCACGGGTGGCGAAGTCCGCGCGGGCCTATAAGGAGCGCGGCAGCAGTCGAACGCGAAAGGTAGACCACATGCAGATGAAGGCGATGTTCGGGGCGGTGGCGGTGCTCGCAGCGGCGGGCACGGCGCACGCGCAGGCGATCAAGACGGACGACGACAAGGCCCTCTATTCGCTCGGGTACTCGCTGGGGAAGGACTTCCAGCTCAGCAACGCCGAGGTGGAGGTGGTGAAGAAGGGCATGCAGGACGGCTCCAAGGGCGCCAAGTCCGCGGTGGGCGACCTGCAGCAGCACCGGATGAAGATCCAGGAGCTGGCCATGAAGCGCGCGTCCGTCGTCGCCGACAAGGCGAAGAAGGAAGGCAAGGCGTTCCAGGACAAGATGGCCAAGGAGAAGGGCGCGCAGAAGACGGCCTCGGGCCTCATCTACATCCCCATCACCGAGGGCAAGGGCGCCTCCCCCGCCGCCACGGACACCGTGAAGGTGCACTACCGCGGCACGCTCACCGACGGGACCGAGTTCGACTCGTCCTACAAGCGCAACGAGCCGATCGACTTCCCCCTCAACCGCGTCATCCCCTGCTGGACCGAGGGCGTGCAGAAGATGAAGGAAGGCGGCAAGGCCCGGCTCATCTGCCCGTCGGACATCGCCTACGGTGACCGCGGCAGCCCGCCGAACATCCCGGGCGGCTCCACCCTCGTCTTCGAGGTCGAGCTGCTCAACGTGCAGAAGGCCGCCGCCACGCCGCAGACGCCGGGCATGCCGGGGGGTCAGACGCCGCCGGCCGGCAAGAAGTAGCCGCTCCTCGTTTCGCCCGGAGCCCCTGTCGGTCGCACGCGCGATCGGCAGGGGCTTCGTCGTGACCTACTGCGCGGCGGGGAGCGCGATCGCGTCGAGCCTCTTCTGGAACTCCACCTCGTCCTCGCCCGCGCTGCGGAGCTGATCGTCCGTCAGCCGCTTCGAGGGCCAGCTTCCCAGCTCCGGCACACCGTCTCGCTCCAGCAACCTCCGCGTGGCCGCGGTGACCTCGTCGCGTCGCGAGGCGTCCTTCGGGTCTCCGGTCAGCTCCGCGCCCGCGGCGAAGAGCCCGGTGGCGAAGTACGCCTCGACCACCCAGCCGCCCGCGTAGACCTGCTCGGCGATCCGGAGCAGCGCCTTCCCCAGCCGCTGCCGCTCCCGCCTGCTCAAGGAAGGGCCCGTCGCCTCCGCGCGTGCGGCGACCTGGACCGCGTCCGCCACCCCTGCCAGCCCCACCGTCGCCATCAGCCGCGGCGACTCTCCCCAGGTCCCATCGTCATCGAGCGTCTTCGCCTGCGCGTCCACCGCCGCGCGCAGCGTCTCCTTGGGGATCTTCCATTCGGTGGCCCGCTCCAGCGCCACGCGATCCTTCGAGGACAGCGGCGTCTTCGCCTCCTCGCCCGCGAGCCGGACGATCACGCTGAAGGCGTCCTGTCCGCCCTCGAAGGTCTGCAGCAGCCGCCGCCGAGCCGCCTCCCAGTCTTCACGCGGCGATGCGCGCGTGTCCTTCCCCGTCAACGCGAGGATCCCACCGAGCCTGTCCGCCACGGCGGCGTCGTCCGGGATCTTCGCCGCCGCCTCGCGCACCGCGTC
Source organism: uncultured Myxococcaceae bacterium (assembly GCA_964502265.1). Classification (GTDB taxonomy): domain Bacteria; phylum Myxococcota; class Myxococcia; order Myxococcales; family Myxococcaceae; genus JAFAFL01. The sequence goes on from CAZCWA010000100.1 coordinate 9,253, forward strand.
CGGAAAGCCCTCCGGATCCTGCGCGAGGTCGTAGAGCGCAGGCCTCGGTGCTGCGTCTTCGGGCGGAAGCCAGGCCCGGTAGTGGCTGCGGCACTCGATGTCCCAGAACTTCAGCGGCGGCTCCACCAGCCCGCCCTGCCGCAGGTCCGGCCTTCCCAGCTCCGCCCAGGCGTGAACCACCGCGAGGTAGAGGGGCTCCCCCCGTTCCGCCGCGCCCATCGCCCGCTCGAGCAGCACTGCCTCCGCCGACTCGGGACGCTCCTGCCGCAGCGCCACCAACGCCTCCCGTGCGCTGGCGTGGTCTCCGCGATCGAACGCCAGCGACGCGCGGATCCACGCGGCCTGGTCCGCCGGCAACCCCTCCGCCAGCGCCTTCGCGTCATCCGCGAGGCCTCGCTGCGCAGAGCGGAGCGCGAGCAGGAACGGCACCGGCCCCAGGTTCACGTCCAGCTTCCCGCGCTCCGCCTCCTCGAGCACCGAGTAGAAGCTCGTCGCCTGCGAGCACGACGCGGCATCTCCCAGCCGGCAGGCGGCGAGGTGATCGCGGATGGCCCTCGGCACGTCCTCTGGCACGCCCTCCCCGCACGCGCGCGCGTCGGCGGCGATGCGGCAGGCCTCCAGATGCTCGAAGGCGCAGGCGATGGTCAGGTACCGGAACGCGCGCTCGAGGTCCCCTTCTGCCTTGCGCTCGCGAAGGGTGGCGCCGGCAAAGAAGCAGCCGTCGATGCTCTCGTAGGCTTCGCACGCGTGCGACCACGCCTCGATCGCCGCGTCACGTGCCGCGTCGCCCTGCTCCCACTTCGCCTCCGACGCGCGCGTCCCGAGCACCAGACAGCCCAGCTCGCTCTCGCCTTCGAAGCAGGCAAGGGTGAGCTGACGCCCGGCAGCTTCCAGCGTCTCGGCGGACGGCTCCCCTTCGAGCTGCAGGTTCGCCGCGAGCACGCAGGCGTTCGGATCTCCGAGCTCGCAACCGCGTCCGTACAGCGCCGCGGCCCGGGGAACGTTTCGTGCCGGGCCATCACCGTGTTCGTACGCGAGCGCTGCCGAGAAGCACCCGCTCGGGTCGCCCTCCTCACATGCACGCACTGCCAGGTCCCACTCTCCGGACGCGTCCTGCGTGGGCCCGGGCTCGGGGACCACAACCTTGTTGCGCGCGCTGCAGCCGCCGGCCAACACGACGGCGGTCATCGAGAGGAACGCGAACGTCAGACTCCTCATCGGCCCTCCACTGCCCGCTCGACCGCGCGCAGAAGTGGCCCGGCGCTCACCGGCTCACCGGTCGCGTGGATCATCCAGGCGTCGGGCGTGACCATTCCGTGCGTCGTCATCCGCTCGAACTCGGCGCCGAAGTGGGCGCGGCCCTTCCGCTCGAAGTGCTCCTCGGTCTGGAACGCGATCATCCGTCCGAGCGGGTAGTCCGCCAGGTACAGCGGGTACGCGATCATGTGCGAGTAGATGCCGAGCAGCACCGTCCCCTCCCCGCCGAGCACCTTCGCGTAGTAGCGGTCCCACACCTCTTGCGACAGCCGCACCGTGGCCTCGCGGAGCTGCGCGGGCGTGGCGTCTGGGTTCGCGTACATCCAGCGCCAGACCTCGAGATCGACCAGCGACACCCCGGCCATCTCCCACGCCTGCCAGAAGTCGCCGAGCGCCTTCATCCGCTGCGCCTCCGCGTCCGCCTCCGGCATTCCCAACAGCTCGAGGTCGCGCGCCTGGAAGACGAACGCCATCGCCTCGGTGAACGCGTTGTTGGGCACCCCGGCGAGCAGCGTGTGGTCCACCTCGTAGAGCGAGAAGACCTGCTCCACGTTGTGCCCCAGCTCGTGCACCGCGATGTTGTAGCCCTTGTAGTCCATCCCGCCCGGCGCGATGCGCGTGCGCAGCCGCGGGTACTCGCCCCGCTTCGCCGCCGGCATCGCGTGACCCGCGCCGCGTGAAGGATCCACCCGGATGCGATCGGCGAGGAACGCCGCCCGCTCTGCGCTGAAGCCCAACGCCCCGAGGATCCGCGGCAGGTCCTTCGCGAACGCGTCCGCGGTGGGATACCGCTCGCGGGTGAGGGCATCCAGCTTCGCCTCGGAGATGGACGCGCGGGCGCGAAAACCGTCGAACCACAGATCGTGCGGCTCCAGCTTTCGCCCCAGCCGCTCCGCCGCCAGCGCCGCCACCTGCTCCACCACCGGCGACGACAAGAGTTCGTCGAAGAGCGCCTCCACGCGCGCCTCCGGCAGCTCGCGGCCCGTCTGGAACGCCCGCGCAATCGCGGTAGGCGCGGTGGGCGAATACGGATCCGCGCGCCGGGCGGCGTGGAACTGCGCCAGCAGCCACACGTAGCGGAGGTCGTCCTCGCGCTCCTCGCTGGGTTGGCCGGCCACGTCGAGCGCCGGACGGGGCGCCGGCGCGTCCTCCTCCACCGTCTCGAGCGGCGCAGCGGTCACGCGGTTGCTGAACGGCTCCCAGTCCACCCGCGGGTTGTCGATCACCGCGCGCGGGATGGTCTGGGTCACGATGCGCGACATCACCTGCGCGATGAGCCGCTGCCTCTGCAGGCCCGCCTCACCGTCCGCGTACGCCGCCTTCAGCTCGTCCCGCAGGTTCCAGTGGCTGATGAGCCGCTTGCCCCGCGGAAAGGGCCGCGTGCCGTCCTCCGCCAGCACGTGATGCATCCAGATGTTGTATTGAGAAATGTACAAATCAGCCGCTGCGCCGGCCTCGGTGATGGCCTGTTGCACCTCGCCGGGCACGCGCCGGGCGAACCGCCCGGTCAACCGCGCCTCCGCCCACTGTCTGCGCGTCCACGCTTCCGCGTTCCCGGTGCGCTCCTCCAGGGTGGTGAGCGGGAAGTTCAGCAGCGCGACGAAGGCCACCTTCGCCCTGAAGAGATCCTCGGTTGCGTGCGCCGCGGGATCGAACTGCGCCAGCGCCGCGTCCACCGGCAGCAGCGGCCCGGTGTCCACGTCGGTGTGCCAGCGGAAGCGGACCGCGGTCGCCAGCGCGTTGCCTTCGAGCTGCTCCAGCGCCGCCTCCAGACGCGCGAACGTCGCATCCAGCGCCGGCCCCCGGGGCTGGAAGTGCGTCTCGGCGAACCGCGCCAGCGCGGCCCCGTCCCCGTCCTCCATGCGCCACAGGGTGCGCACCTGCGACAGCCCCCGCGCGATGCGGTCACGCTCCCCCTCGCCGTGACGCGCCACCAGCGCGCGCTCGATGGCCTCGAGATCCACCTCCACCTTCCCCTCCTTCACCGGAGCGCCTTCCCGCGCCGCCTCCTTCGAGGTGGCGCACCCGGCGAACACCAGCACCAGCACCGTCACGGCCCAACCCAACCTGTGCATCAGACAAGCTCCAGAAATGACGAAGGCCCGGCCCCCAATGACGGGAGACCGGGCCTGTGCGGTCAGCGAACGCGGCTCAGACGGGCCGGACGTTCTGCGCCTGGAGCCCCTTCGGGCCGCGGGCGATGTCGAACTCCACCTTCTGGCCCTCGGCCAGGGTGCGGAACCCGTCCGCGTTGATCGCGCTGAAGTGGCAGAACACGTCCTCACCACCACCGTCCTGGGTGATGAAGCCGAAACCCTTCGCGTCGTTGAACCACTTCACGGTACCAGTCGCCATTGCTTGCTTCCTTTGATTCAGGGCGTGGTGCATCCCACCGCCCGGTCTCACCTCGAGACGCCGATGAATGTACGCAAGCCGCTCCGACGCTTGCAACTCGGCGCGGTGCGATTTGTCACATCACCAGCCGCACTGCTGGCCCTTGTTCTGCTCCCCGAGCCACGTGCGCAGCGGCTGGAAGTAGTCGAGCAGCGCGGTCGCATCCATCTCCCGCTGTCCGGTGAGCGCCTCGAGCGCGTCCGGCCACGGCTTCGACGCGCCGAGCTGCAGCATGGCCCGGAGCCGGTTTCCGGCCTCCTTGTTCCCGTAGATGGAGCAGGTGTGCAGCGGCCCCTCGTGCCCGGAGGCCTCGCAC
>CAZCWA010000101.1:0-13139 GCA_964502265.1 uncultured Myxococcaceae bacterium
ACGGAGAAGTTCTTCTGGAAGTCCGCGTCCTGGTCCGCGTCGAGCTGGCGCAGGAGCCACACCGCCTCGGCGACGTGCTCCTTCTCCTCCTGGGCGAGGTGCTCGAAGAACACGCGCACGTCCGGGGAGGAGGCCTGCCGCGCGAGCGCCTCGTAGAGGCTGATGGTCTCCAGCTCACGGGTGAGGACGAGGCGGACGCGGGCCTTGTCGGTGTCGAGGGTGCCGGCGGGCGCGTCGGTCATACGCAATCACCATGCGGAAGGGCCCCTCATGGGTCAAGGGAGAAAGCCTGCCGTGCGCCTCGAAGCGTCCGGCATCTCCGGCGACTGAGAAGCGTTCTCAACTCCGGCGTTGCGGACGTGCCCGGCGACGATCGTCTACGGTGCCCGCCGCGTGAAGGAAGGCGTGACAGGGAAAGTGAACGGGAAGGGGCGGGCCGCCTCGGGGACCAGAAGGGCGGGAGGCGCGAAGGGCGCGTTGCTGGTGGCTTCGGGGATCCTCGCCTCGCGGCTGTTCGGCCTCGTGCGCGAGCGCGTGTTCGCGCACTACTTCGGCAACTCGATCGCGGCGGCGGCGTTCAAGGCGGCGCTGCGCATCCCCAACTTCCTGCAGAACCTCTTCGGCGAGGGCGTCCTCTCCGCGAGCTTCATCCCGGTCTACGCGCAGGCGCTCGGGAAGGGGAACGCGGAGGAGGCGCGGCGGGTCGCGGGTGCGGTCTTCGGCATCCTCTCGCTGGCGACGTCCCTGCTGGTGGCCGCCGGCGTGTGGCTGACGCCGGTGTTCATCGATCTGGTGGCGCCCGGGTTCGAGGGCGAGGCGCGCGCGCTCACCATCCGGCTGGTGCGGATCCTCTTCCCGATGACCGGGATCCTCGTGCTCTCCGCGTGGTGCCTGGGGATCCTCAACTCGCACCGGCGCTTCTTCCTCTCCTACGCGGCGCCGGTGATCTGGAACGGCGCGATGATCGCCGCCATGGTCCTCTTCGCCGGCGGACCGCAGGAGGAGCTGGCGGTGTGGCTGGCGTGGGGCGCGGTGGCGGGCGGGGCGCTGCAGTTCCTCGTGCAGCTTCCCGCGGTGCTCTCGTTGCTGGGCGGCTTCCGTCCGTCGCTGTCCACGCAGAGCGCGGGCGTGCGCCAGGTGCTGCGGTCGTTCGGTCCGGTGGTGGTGGGGCGCGGGGTCGTGCAGATCAGCGCCTACGTGGACACGGCCATCGCCTCGCTGATCTCCCCGCGCGCGCTGTCGACGCTGGCGTACGCGCAGACCCTCTATCTCATCCCGGTGAGCCTCTTCGGCATGAGCGTGAGCGCCGCGGAGCTGCCGGAGATGAGCCGCGCCACCGGTGAAGGCGGGGACGCGCACGCGATCATCCGCGACCGCCTGACGAAGGGCCTGGGCCGGATCTCCTTCTTCGTCATCCCCAGCGCTTCGGCGTTCCTCTTCCTCGGCGACATCGTGGGCGGGGCGCTCTTGCAGACCGGCCGCTTCACCGCCGCCGACACGCGCTACCTCTGGTACCTGCTCGCCGGCGCGTCGGTGGGACTCATCGCCTCCACGCAGGCGCGGCTGTTCGCCTCGGCGTTCTACGCGTTGAAGGACACGAAGACGCCGCTTCGGATGGCGGTGGTCCGCGTGCTGGTGGGTGCGGGGCTGGCGTACCTCGGCGCGCTGCACGTGCCGCGCTGGCTGGACCTTCCGCAGGAGCTGGGCGCGGTGGCGCTGACCCTGGGCTCGGGGATCGCCGCGTGGCTCGAGTTCCTCCTCCTGCGCCGCGCGTTGCGGGGCGTGGTGGGCGAGGTGCCCTCGCTGCTGGGGAAGCTGCTCACGCTGTGGGGATGCGCGGTGGCGGCCGGGCTCCTGGGGCTGGGCGTGAAGTGGCTGCTGACGGTGCGGTTCGGCGTGAGCGAGGCCGCGCTGGGGGAGGTGGGCGGAAGCCTGCTGCCCGCGCCCGACGTGCACCCGATCCTCTCGGGCCTGTTGGTGCTGCTGCCCTTCGGCCTGTCCTACTTCGCCTTCAGCTACGCGGCCGGCGTCGCCGAGTCGCGCGCGGTGGTGGGCCGGATCCTCGAGGTGTTGCGGCTGCGGCGGTAGGGTGGGAGGAAGGTCCGCGCCATGTCCCGCGCGCTCCTGCTCCCCCTCATCGTCGCCTCCACCTTCGCGAACGCCGCGCCGCCTGCGACGACCGGAAGCCCGGGGTACACCCTCGAGCCGCCGGGGCCTGCGCTGGTGGGCGAGGCCGGTGACATCGGTCTGAAGCTGCGGGTGGAGGAGGGGCCGCTGCGCGCGGTGCTGCTGGACGTGCGCACCGGTGCGGCTGCCGACGCGATCGTCGCCGAGCTGAGGCTCGAGGCATGGCGCGACGGCGCGCAGACGGAGCTGTCGGTCGGCGCGCTGGCGTTCGGCGTGGACTCGGTCGTGGCACGGCTCGGGGGTGTGCAGGTGCGCATCGCGGCAGGGACGCTGGGCGGGTTCGTGATCAGCGTTCAGCCGGACGATGGGGCGGCCACCGAGGTCGACGCGGTGCGGATCATCCTCGAGGCGCCGTCTGCCGAAGGACGCGAGGACGGGACGCTCGTCCTCGCGGATGGGCGGGCGCTGGCGCTGCACCTGGGTGGCGCGGGCACGCACACCATTGACGGTGGGGATGGCTTCCTGGAGCTCGACGCACCGTTGGAGAGCTTCGCCGATGCGCGTCTGGCGATCGGGACCGGCTTGAACGAAGCGGCCGCGCTTGGTTCGGCGAGCGGCACGGCCCCGCTGGCACCTCACGACGCGCCAGACCTTCTCCTGGATGCGCCGATGCGTGCGCTGTTCGAGAGCGCCCTGGCGCAGCTTCGCGCCAACGAGGTCCCGACCGGCGGCTTCGTCGCGCACCGGGGCGAGCGCAACCTTCACTGGACGTGGGAGAGCGCGTGGCAGTCGTGGGCGATGGCGCTGCTCCATCCGGAACGAGGGCTCGCTGGCGTCGAGGCGCACCGTCGGGGACAGCTTCAGACCAGCGGCGATGTGGAGCACGGGCTTCGGTACGCGCGCGTGGATGCGGAGGGCCGCTCGCCACCTTTGAACGCGGGCCCCGGGACGACCGAGCACTTCACCCGGGCTGCGCCGTGGGGCTTCGTTCTTCGATCGCTGGCAGACGAGCGCGAGGCGCTGGGCGACGACCGGCTGCGGCCTCTGGTGGACTGGAGTCTCGATGCCTTCGACTGGTCCGCGCGCAGGCGGGACCGCGACGAGGACTTCCGCTACGAGCTGAACGGCGCTCTGGAGCACCCGGAGGGAGACTCGCCGCGCTTCACCGCCTTCTGGTCCCCGCAGGACGCGCAGCTTCCCCTCGTGGAAGGCGGCGCCGGACGCATCGCGCTGAACGCGGTGGATGTGAACGCGTGGCTCGCGCACGAGACGCTGGAGGCGTGGCGGCTGGCGGCGGAGCTTGGGCACCCGAGGGCGGACGATGCCCGGAACCGGGGCCTGCCGTTGGCCGCGCGGGTGCTGCATCCGGACGAGGGCCACTGGTCGGCGCAGGACGGTGCGTGGTTCGACTACGTGCGGCGCGGCGCGAACCGGGATCGCGACTTCGGCCCCAGGCTGCGCACGCCCGCGAGCTGGTCTCCCCTGGCGGCGGGGCTCGTGCGTGAGGGCGGCCAGATCCGGGATGGCGTGACGCGCCACGCGCTCGATCCGCTGCTCTTCACCGCGAACGGGATCCCCACCCACGTCGGCGGGCCAATCTCGCCGATGGAGACGTTCCTCACCCTGGTGACGCTTTCGCGCTACGGCTGGGAGGCGGAGGCGCAGCTCCTTCGCGAGCGGCTCTTCGCGCTGTTGTCACGGCACCCGAACCTCCACGCGCTCTACACGCCGGACGGCGAGCCGCTCGGGCCCGGAGGCGATGGCGCGACGGCGGCGGTGGCCATCCTCCTCGCGCTGCACGCAGACGAGGCCGAGGTCTTCGCGATGCAGGAGGGCCATCCGGCCGCCGCGCGCACAGGCCACTTCCGCCGCCTCTTCCGCGCCTCCGACGGACGGGTGGCCTGGGAGGTCCGCTCGTACGACGGTGCCCGGCTGCCGAAGACGACGCTGCGCGCGCAGAGCCAGCTCTTCTCCGACGAGCCGATGACGCTGACCATCGACCGCGGCAGCGCACGCATCGGCCTCCCGCTCTTCGCCGAGGTCGAGCTCATCCGCCGAAGCCGGGCTGGCGATGGCGACGACAACGAGAGACGCGAGACGCTGAGCGGCCCGGACGAGGAGGGCGTGTCGTTCGAGCTGACCTCCACTGAAGAGGTGGAGCTGCGCGTGCTGCGCTTCTCAGGCGAGCGCGGGGCGGGGTGTGGCTGCTCGGGCTCGGGCTCGGGCGGGGGCGGTTGGCTGCTGCTGGGGATCGTCGCCGCGGTGGCGTTCCGTCGTCGTCGTCGCTTCGGGCCGGCCGTCGTGGCGTTCACGTTGCTGGGGACGGTCACCGCCGAGGCCCGGCCGCGGCTGGCGGTGATCCTCGTGGTGGATCAGCTCGGAGAGTCCCACCTGCAGCGGCGGATCGACGAAGGGCTCGCGCCGACCATCGCCCGGCTCACGCGCGAGGGCTTCCGCTTCCACGACGCGCGCTACGAGGCGGCGCCGGCGCTCACCGCGGCAGGGCACGCCACGATCGCCACCGGCGCGTACCCGGAGCTGCACGGCATCGTGGCCAACGACTGGTACGACCCGCGGCAGGGACGCTTCGTCTCCTCGGTGGAGGATCCGCGCTTCACGATCCTCGGGCGCGAGCCGGTGGAGGGAGACGGCACCGCGGCCACCGCGCTGCGATCGAGCACGCTCGGCGAGGCGCTGAAGATCCGCTACCCGCTCGCGCGCGTGGTGGGCGTGGCGGGCAAGGATCGCAGCGCGATTCTTCCGGCGGGTCCCGCGGCGGATCTCGCGCTGTGGCTGGACCCCGAGGCGCCGCGCTTCACCACCTCCACCGCCTACGCGCGCGAGCTGCCCGCCTTCGTCGCGACGGTGAACGACCGCCTCCGCGAGGACCTGCGTAAGGGCTTCGTCTGGGAGCTGCCGCGCGGGGGGATCACCGGGAAGAACAAGGCGCCGGCCTGGGCGCGCGATCGCCACGGCTTCGGTAAAGGTTTCCCGCACCGGATCGACGCAGCCGGCAAGCCGTCGAACGTGAGCGAGCAGCTCCTCCACCTGCCGATGACCGAGGCGCTGGTGGTGGATCTCGCGCTTGGTGCGACGGACGCGCTCGAGCTGGGCCGTGACAATCAGCCGGATCTGCTCACGGTGAGCTTCTCGACCTTCGACAAGGTCCTGCACACCTTCGGGCCGGACTCGGATCAGGCGGCGGAGGCGATGCGGATCATCGACGGCGAGATCCGCCGGCTGCTCGAGGGCCTCGACGCGAAGGTGGGGAAGGGGCGCTACACCGTCGCGCTCACGTCGGATCACGGCGGCGGCTGGGTGGCGGAGGTCGTGCGCGAACGCCGGGTGCGCGCGGGACAGCTCGACACGCCGGCGCTGCAGAAGATCCTGGAGGCAGAGGCGCAGAAGTCCCTCGGCCGCGGCCCCTGGCTCGCCGGCTTCAAGGGCACCGGCTGGTACATCGCGCCCGAGCGGGAGGCGCGGATGACGAGCGTGCTCCCGTCCCTGCGTGCACGGCTGCTCCAGGTGGAGGGCGTGCGGGAGGTCTTCACCCAGCAGTCGCTCCTCGGATCGGCGCACGCGACCCCGGTCGAGGCGCTCTACCGGCGGGGGCTGTATCCGTCGCGCAGCCCGGAGCTGATCGTCGCGCCCGATCCCTTCTTCACCTTCGGCCCGAAGGACGTGACCGGGCACGGCACCTGGCACCTCTACGATCGGCACGTGCCGCTCGTCTTCTGGGGCGCGGGGATCCGCAAAGGCGAAGGGGAGCGCGCGGAGCTGACCGACGTCGCGCCGACGCTCTCGAGGCTGCTCGGGACCGCGCCGCCTTCGGGCGCGCAGGGCCGGGTGCTGCGCGAGGCGCTTCTGCCCTGACGGAACGTGAACTAGAACACCCTCCGCACCGCGGCGCGATTGTCACGCCGCCGGAGGGGACACGGATGAGACTTTTCTCGGCGGCACTGTCGTTCGCGCTCGCGTGCGCGTTCTTCCCGGCCGCAGCATCGGCGCAAGAACCTTCGACCTCCATCGAGGCGGAATCCGTGGAGGGCGACCGTCCCCGCGGCGGCGTGCGCGAGACGGCACCGGGCGCTTCACAGCCCGGTCAGGAGGAGGAGGCCGCGCGCACCGGTGCCGGCTTCGCGCTGAACGCGAAGGTCTTCGGCTACCTCAAGGCGGGCTACTTCCTCGTCGTCCCGCCCACGGAGAACGCGCAGGTCGGCTCCAACAGCGGCTTCCAGCTCATCAACGCAAGGCTCGGGCTGACCCTGCGGCCGGCGGAGGGCCTGGAGGCGACGGTCTCCATCGACGGGGCGGTGCAGCAGCGAGACCCGGGCGATCCGCTGCGGGGCGAGCGCATCGTGGCGCTGCGCGACGCGTACCTCGAGTACAGCCCGTACGCGTTCCTCCGCATCCGCGCCGGCCAGTTCAAGGCGCCTTTCAACGCGGAGACGCTGCTCCCGGACAACGCGCTGCCCTTCATCACGCGCTCGGTGCTGACCCACGGGATCCTCCCGCCCGAGGGCCCGATCCAGGAGGGCCTGACCCTGGACCGCCAGGTGGGCGTGCAGCTCTCGTCGGCGCGGCTCGGCGGCAAGGTCGGGTTCGAGTACGCGGTCGCGGTCGTCAACGGCAACGGCGGGAACGCGCTCTTCAACGACAACAACCACGTGGCGCCGGTCGCGCGGCTGGCGGTGTCGTACGACTCGCTTCTCTCGGTGGGCGTGAACGGCTTCTACAACCGGCTCAGCCTGGGCCCCGCGCCGCGGATCACCGAGACGCACCTGGGCTACGGCGGCGACGTGACGGTGAGCGTGGGCGGCCTGCACGCGATGGGCATGTTCCTCATGCGCTCGGTTGGTCACCCGGACACGGACCTGCCGACCGAGGAGGGGATGGGGGCGCTGGGGCAGGTGCGCTACCACTTCGAATCGATCGGCCTCGAAGCGGGGGCGCGGGTCGCGTGGTACCAGCCCTCGGGCGCGCTGGCGTTCGCGGAGCGCACCGAGGTCACCGGCATGGTGGGCTACCGCGCGGCCCGCTTTCCGGCGAGAATCCTGCTCCAGTACACCCACCGCATCGAGGATGCCGCGGTGGAGATCGGCAACAACAGCGTCGACCTCCTCGGGCAGGTCACCTTCTAGCTCCCGCACCTCCAGAGGGCCGCCGCATGAGCCGTCAGATCGACCCATCCACCCCCAGGAGCCGTCCCTCGCGCAGGTGGCTGGGCGCTGGCGCCGTTGCGCTTCTCGCCCTGAGCGGTGGCCTCGTGGTGCCGTTTGCGTGCACCCAATCCGAGCCTCCGCGTGCGGTGGCCCACAAGGTCGAGTCGCGCGAGCAGCTCATCGGCGGCCGGCGCGCGCTGGGCGAGGTGGGGGACTTCAAGCTCTCCAACGGGCTCATCCAGGTGGTGATCCAGGACGTGGGCCACTCGCGAGGCTTCGGCGCGTTCGGCGGCTCGCTGATCGACATCGACCTCGTTCGCAACGCCCGGGGCACCTCCTCCACCGCGCCGAAGGGCAACGACCAGTTCACCGAGATGTTCCCCGCCTTCTTCCTCGAGGCGATGGAGCCCAGCAAGGTGGAGGTGGTGGAGGACGGGACGCAGGGTGACCGCGCGGTGGTGCGGGTGAGCGGGAAGGGCAATCAGTTCCTCTCCCTGGCCACGTCGATCAGCGAGCTGGTGCTCAACGACGCGGAGCTGACCTACCAGGTGGACTACATCCTCGAGCGCGGCAAGCAGTACGTGGTCGCCGAGGTCACCATCTCCAACCAGAGCAAGGACAAGGCGGCGCAGTTCCCGCTGGAGGTGCCCACCGGGTTCATCACGCTGCTGGGCGCCGGGCAGAAGCTCTTCGTGCCGGGCAAGGCCGGCTACGACATGCGGTTCCGGCTGGACGAGGTCTACGCGCAGCCCGCGGACCTCAACGCGCTGCCCGGCGAGGTCGCGAACATGGTGGTGACCGAGGGCCAGGGCACCTCCTACGCGGTGGCGGCGCTGCCGGTGGGCGGGAGCTACCTGGTGGGCAAGCCCAACTTCTATCCGGGCGCCACGCGCGACTCGATGCTCATCCCGCTCGCGTACTCGTCCTTCCTCGGGACGTACTGGGCGAAGCTGCCGCAGACGCTCGCGCCGGGCCGGTCCTACAGCTACGCGGCGATGCTGGCGGTGGGCTCGGGCGACATCGCGAGCGCGCAGAAGATCGTCTACGAGAAGAAGGAGCAGAAGGTCGGCCGCATCTCCGGGCGCGTGCGCGAGGCGGGCACGGGCGCGTTCGTGGACGACGTGGCGGTGGTGCTGCAGGACGACACCGGCCGCTACCTCTCGTCGGCGCGGACGCGGGATGGCGGGCGCTACGTGGCGTGGGTGCCGAAGGGCCGCTACCGGGCCATCGCGGTGGCCGACGGTCGCACGCCGGTGGTGAGCGAAGAGTACGTGGACGTCGAGGAGGACGGCGGCGTCCACGTGGAGCTGACCGTGGAGCGTCAGGCGCTGCTCTCGGTGCGGGTGACGGACACGGAGGGGCGGCCGCTGCCGGCGAAGGTGTCGGTGGAGGGGACGCACGAACTCTCCGAGCCGGGCGCGCTGCCCTGGAAGCACCTCTATGATCTGAAGGTGGGCGAGTCGATGCGGCCCACCGACTTCGTCCCCGACGCGGACGGAGAGGAGTCGCGCCGGTATCTCGAGACGTTCTTCTTCGTGAACCACGGCCGCGGCGGACAGAAGGTGAAGCCCGGCCGCTACACCGTCTACGTCTCGCGCGGGCCCGAGTACGACCTGGCGAAGGTGGAGGTGGAGCTCAAGCCGGGGGAGGAGACGCAGGTCTCGGTGGCGCTGGAGCACGTGGTGAAGACGCCGGGCTGGGTGAGCGGTGACTTCCACGTCCACAGCGAGCACTCGGTGGACTCGGACATGGCGCTGGACGAGCGGGTGCTCTCCTTCGCCGCCGAGGGCGTGGACTACATCGCCGCGACCGACCACAACTTCGTCACCGATCTGCGGCCGACGATCGAGGCCCTGGGGCTGCAGGATCACCTCGCGACCTCGGTGGGGCTGGAGCTGACCACGCTGGAGATGGGCCACTTCAACGCCTGGCCGCTTCGCTACGAGGTGGGCCCGGTGACCCACGGCGCGTTCGAGTGGTTCCGGCGCAGGCCGTCCGATCTCTTCGCGCGGATCCGGTCGATGGCTTCGCTGGGCGAGGACCGGGTGCTGATCCAGGTGAACCACCCGCGCGACACGATCATGGGCTACTTCAACGGGTTCAACATCAGCTCGTACCTGATGGAGCCGATGCCGCCTTCGAGCGCGTTCTCGCTCGATCAGAACGCGCGGCCCGGTGAAGAGGTGAGCCCGTACCACTACGGCCAGTTCTCCTGGGACTTCAACGTGCTGGAGGTCTTCAACGGCAAGCGCCAGGACCAGCTCCGGCACTACCGGATCCCCGAGGTCCCGCCCGAAGGTCCCGAGCCCTCGGCGCCGATCCCGCCGCCGGGCACCGTGCTCACCGAGATCATGAAGCGGCATCCGGATGCGACCTGTCCGGTGAGCGGCGACTTCAACCCGGAGGACTGCGTGCGCCAGCCGAAGTTCCCCGGGACGCTGGACGACTGGTACACGATGCTCGGGCTGGGCAAGAAGGTCACCGGCGTGGGCAACAGCGACTCGCACGACGACCACGACGAGGCGGGCCTGCCGCGCACCTACTTCCACGTGGGCGCCACCGCGGACGGCTCGATGCGCGCGTTCGACGAGGGCGCGATGGTGGATGCGCTGCTCGGCCAGCAGGCGGTGGTGACCAATGGCCCGTTCGTGGAGTTCACCGTGGACGGCCAGCGGGTGGGCAGTCGGGTCGTCTCGCCGGAGGGCGAGGTCACCGCGAAGATCCGGGTCCATGCGGCGCCGTGGGTGGACGTCTCGCGGGTGGTGCTCTTGCGCGGCGGCCGCGATCGGCTCGTCGAGCCCGAGGTGCTCAAGGTCTGGACCCGCGAGTCGATGAAGGAGGGCACGCTGCGCTTCGAGGAGGAGATTCCCGTTACGGGCCTGCCGGACGGCGCCTTCCTCACCGTGGAGGTCTCGGGCGAGAAGTCGATGTGGCCGGTCTTCACCCCGCGCGAGATCCCCAGCATCGCGATCGGCGAGGCGGTGGGGGCGATCGGCTCGGCGTTCGGGTACTCGGAGAAGTTCGGCAAGTACGCGCCCGTGCAGACGCAGGCGGTGACGCCGTTCGCCTTCACCAACCCCATCTACGTGGATCGCGCGCTGAAGCAGACGCTGGCGCAGCCCGTGCGGTCGATGCCGCTGGGGCCCTCCTCCGGCGACGACCTGCAGCGCGCGAACGAAGCGCGTGAACCCCGGCGCATCGGCGACCTGCGCAAGCTGCTCGGGTCCTTCCACGGGATGTAGCGGGTGCGGCTCGGAGCGTTGGCAGCCCTCGCCTTGGTAATGCTCGCTCTGCCGGGCATGGCCTCGGCGCACGCGCAGGGCTACCACCAGCACGTCCGGGTGGTGGTGCATCCGCAGAAGCTCGAGGTCCTGGTGGTGCTGGACGTGGACGCGGGCAAGCGGGCCCAGCTCCTGCGGGCGGGCGCAGACGTGAACGCCGACGGGAAGCTGGAGGGCGAGGAGCTGGAGCGGCTGCGGGCGCGGCTCGTCGGGTTGGCGACCGGGCGGCTGAAGGTGAGCCTCGCCGGCTTCAAGCCGCAGCTTCGGCCCGCTGAGAACAAGATGAATGTGAGGGACAGCTTCACCACGGGCACCGAGGGGCTGAGCGTGGCGGTGCTGCTGGAGGCGCCGTTGCCCGACGCGCCGCGGGCGGGGATGGAGCTGAAGGTGGAAGCGTCTTCGCCCGATCGGTCGCACGTCCGGGTGGAGGCCGAACAAGTGGTGGAGGGAGGCGGGGGACCGTCTGCCTCGCGCGACCTGCGGCACGGTGAGTATCTGAGACTCAGGCTCGCCACGCCGCGTTCCCTTTGACCCCAATGAGCGCGTGTGTAATGTGCGCGCCCTTCGGAGGCTTTGCAGGTGAGCGACGAGAAGCAGGGACCGGGTGGACCGGGTGAGAAGCGGAAGCCGAAGCCGACGTTCGGCGACGTGATGCTGGGCATTCCTTCGGGTGGCGGCGAGAAGCGCGACCGCAAGCCGGAGGGTGGCGAGGGCGGCGGTGACCGCGGCCCGCGACCCCAGGAGAAGCGTGGCGGCGGCAAGGGCCCGATGGTGGTGGTGAAGCGGGCGGCGCCTCCGGCGGCCGGTGAGGCTGCGGCTTCGTCCGGGGCCGAGGGTGAGGCCGGTGCGGAGGGTCAGGCGGCAGCCGAAGGTGGCGCGCCGGTGCCCACCCCGCGCAGGCCGGACGACTCGCTCTACCGCGAGGTCCCCGAGGACAAGAGCTTCGGCGAGATGTTCGAGGAGGCGTCGAAGGGCGACTCCGGGACGCCGAAGCGGATGCCGCGGGTGGGCGAGAAGGTGATCGGCAAGATCTTCCAGCTCGGCGCGGACACCGCGTTCGTGTCGCTCGGCGGCCGCAGCGAGGCGATGATCGAGCTGCGCGAGCTGAAGGACGAGGAGGGCATCCTCCGCCTCGGCGTGGGCGACGAGATCGAGGCGCACGTCATCCAGACCGGCGCCAAGGGCATCCTGCTCTCGCGGATGCTGTCCAAGGGGTCGGCCACGCTGGGGCTGATCACCGAGGCGCGTCAGAGCGGCATGCCGGTGGAAGGCATGGTGCTGGCCGCGAAGAAGGGCGGGCTCGAGGTCGCCATCGGTGACCTGCGCGCGTTCTGCCCGCTCTCGCAGATCGACGTGAAGTTCGTCGAGAAGCCGGAGCAGTTCGTGGGCGAGAAGCTGCTCTTCCGGGTGACCGAGGCGGGCGACCGCAACATCGTGCTCTCGCGGCGCGCGGTGATCGAGGAGGAGAACCGGCAGAAGGCGAAGGAGACGCGCAAGTCGCTCGAGCCGGGCAAGGTGGTGCACGGGAAGGTCATCTCCGTGCGTGACTTCGGCGCCTTCGTGGACCTCGGCGGGATCGAAGGGATGATCCCCGTCTCCGAGATGTCGCACACGCGGGTCGGCCACCCCAGCGAGGTGGTGAAGGTGGGCGACGAGGTGGAGGTGGAGATCCTCCGCATCGAGCCTGCGCAGCCGAACTCGCCGGACAAGTCGAAGCAGAAGGAGCGCATCTCGCTGTCGATGCGGGCCCGCCAGGAGGATCCGTGGCAGGCCGCGGCGCGCGAGCTGAAGGAGGGCGAGCGGGTGACCGGCAAGGTCGTCCGGCTGCAGCCCTTCGGCGCCTTCGTGGAGCTGCGCCCGGGCGTGGATGGCCTCATCCACGTGTCGGCGATGAGCGAGCGCCGCATCGCGCACCCGCGGGACGTGCTGCAGGTGGGCCAGGAGGTCGAGGTGGCGATCGAGAAGATCGACCTCAACGACAAGCGCGTGGGCCTGCGCCTGGTGGTCAACGGCGAGGTGATGGGCGGCGAGCCTGGGCGTCCGGAGCCGTCCCAGAAGGGCGGGGGCGCGCCGCGTGAGGAGGCCCCGCGGCCGAAGGTGGGCCAGGTCGTGGTGGGCAAGGTCGACCGGATCGAGCCCTACGGCGTGTTCCTCAAGTTCCCCGGCGGCAAGGGGCTCATCCCCGCCGCAGAGACCGGGACCGAGCGCGGGACCGATCTGAAGAAGAAGTTCGCCATCGATCAGGAGCTGAAGGTGGCGGTGCTGGAGATCGACCCCACCGGGAAGATCCGCCTGTCGATCACCGAGGCCGAGAAGGTCGAGGAGCGCGCCGCGGTGAACGAGTGGACCAAGAGCCAGAAGCCGGCGGGCGGTGGGAAGTCCGGCTTCGGCACCCTGGGCGATCTGCTGAAGGGAAAGTTCGGGCGCTGAAAAAAACCGTTTGACGACGGGCGGGTGCAGAGGTACTTACCCGCCCGTCGCCGCAGCAAAAAGCGACGCAGCAAAGCAGCAACGGTGTCGCGGGGTGGAGCAGCCTGGTAGCTCGTCGGGCTCATAACCCGAAGGTCGC
>CAZCWA010000102.1:0-13018 GCA_964502265.1 uncultured Myxococcaceae bacterium
CGGCCCGGGCTGGGGTGGCTGGCGAGGACGGTCCCGGCCTCGTCCCACGCGATCACCACCGCGCCCTCGGGAAGCTCGACGCGGCGCGCGTAACCGTCCAGCCATGAGATGTCGAGCGCGAGGATGAGCAGGGCGCGGGTCTTCCCGCCGTCCAGCACCGGCTGGGCGAAGTGGATGGCGGCGCGGCCGGTCACCCGGTCCACCGCGAAGTTTCCCGAGGAGAGCCGCCCCTCCCTCACCGCCTCCTGGAAGTAGGGCCGGTCGGCGACGGACAGCGGTCCCGGCAGCGGGTGGGAGGCGCAGACCACGTCGCCGTCCAGCGAGGCCACGCTCATGCTCAGCACCGCCACCTCCTGGGCCTGCATCCCCCAGAGGTATGCGCCGCACTCGGCCGCCGGCGCGCGGATCTGCTCGGCGGTGGCCACCAGCCGCAGGAGCATGTGGACGCGCTCGAGGAGCTGCTCGTCCTCCTGCGCGACGCGATCCACCAGGGAGAGCAGCTCTCGCTCCAGTTGCTCCCCGACGCGCCTGCGCTCCCGCATGTGCACGCGCACGAGGAGCACCGAGGCCACCAGCCCTCCCATCACCAGCACCGCGATCAAACGCGCGCCGAGCGGCACGCCCCGCATGAGCCACCGCTTCATGCCCCGCCTCTTCCGCACCCGCGACCTCGCGCTCGTGCGCCCGGACGCAAAGGTGCCCATCGGCGCGGCGTGCGGCAGCGAGGAGCGCCTCACCCTGCGGGGCAGCGCTTCCGCGGAAGGCTCAGGGTGTGGTGCGTCGGATGGTCCAGGCCAGCACGCGCCCGTCCGCCGCCTGGACGATGACGGTGTTCCCGAAGAGGACCGGGGAGGTGCGCAGCGCGCTGTCGGCGCGCACGTCCAGGATGGGCGCATCGCGGCCGGGGCGGAAGCCCAGCAGCCGTCCCTCGCGCGAGTCGGTGGGCACGAGCACCAGCTCGCGGAACTCGCCCACGCCGCCGCGCACCGCGCCCGGAAGGGTCACGTGCCAGGTCTCGGTGCCATCCTGTGGGTCGACCGCCACGAGGCCCGTGCCCGCGGTGGCGATCCAGAGAAGGCCCCGCGCGAGCCAGGGACCCGCGCTCACGCCCCGGTCCAGCGCGCGCTCCCACTCCACCGCGCCGTCCTTCGCCCGCAGGGCCAGCAGCCGCCCGTCGCGGGTGAGCACGTAGAGGCGCTCTCCCTCGGCGAGCACGCCCACCACGTCCAGCTTCGGCGCGCGCCACACCACGTCGCCGAAGGCCGGCTCGAGCGCGAACAGCCCCGCGCTTCCAAGGCCCACGAAGAGGGTTCCGCCCAGCAGCACCGGCGCGGCGGAGGGCGGTGGTTGCGCCGAGTAGCCTCCGGGCGGGACGCGCTTCCACACGGTGCCGCCGGAGGCAGGGGAGAAGGCGAGCACGCTGCCGTCGGGGGCGACGCCGTACACGCGCTTGTCGTCGGCCGCGAGCGGGAGGAGGAGGACCGGCTTGTTGCCCTCGCGCCAGAGCTCGCGGCCTTCGTCCACCGCCACGCCCACCCACTCGCCGCCCACGGTGGCCGCCACCGCGGTCCCGCCGACCACCACCGGACGCGCGGCCACCTCGCGGCCGAGCTGTGCCGACCAGACCAGGTCGCCGTCCGCGCCGAGCCGCACCAGCGCGCCGGCCTCGTTGCCGAAGAGCACGCCGTCCTCCAGCGGATAGAGGCCGCTGCGGGATGGGCCGTCGCCGGACCAGGTCCACGCGTGGGCGCTCGGGCGATCGCAGCCGGCGGCGTGCACCGAGGCGATCCACCCCGCGAGCAACGTCAGGGTGATTCGTCCGCAATGGGCTGCTCGCCGCATGACGGCGGAGGCTAAGCGGCGGGGCGGCACAGGCCAAGCAGGGTTAGGATGAAGGGGACATGGCCTCCATCCGAGACGACGAGCTTCCCAGCGCACGAGGCATCCCCTCCACCGAACGTCCCTCGGACACCGAGCCGCCCCCCGCGATCGAGGTGTCCGAGGAGCTGTTGCGCGCGCTCCCCAAGACCGACCTGCACTGCCACCTCGACGGGTCCATGCGCCTGTCGACGATCCTGGAGCTGGCCGAGCAGCAGAAGGTGAAGCTGCCCTCGGACACGCCGGAGGGCCTGGCCAGGGCCATCCACATGGGCGAGGTGTGCGGGAGCCTGGAGGACTACCTCACCGCGTTCGACGTCACGCTGTCCGTGCTGCAGACGGAGGAGTCCTTGTACCGGGCGGCCTACGAGCTGGCGATCGACTGCGCGGCGGAGAACGTGCGCTACGTGGAGGTCCGCTACGCGCCGGTGCTGCACGTGAAGAACGGGCTCAAGCTCACCACGGTGGTGGACGCGGTGCTCGAGGGCCTGCGGGTGGCCAAGCGAGAGACCGGGATCAAGACCGGCGTCATCCTCTGCGGCATCCGGCACATGAACCCGCGCTCGTCGGTCCGTCTGGCGGAGCTGTGCGTGGCGTACAAGAACCAGGGGGTGATCGGCTTCGACCTCGCCGGCGCCGAGGACGACTTCCCGGCCAAGGATCACAAGGACGCGTTCCAGCTCATCCTCAAGAACAACGTCAACTGCACCGCCCACGCCGGCGAGGCCTACGGTCCGGAGAGCATCGCCCAGGCGCTGCACTTCCTCGGGGCCCACCGCATCGGCCACGGGACGCGGCTGCGCGAGGACGGCGACCTGCTCAACTACGTCAACGACCACCGCATCCCGATCGAGGTCTGCCTCTCCTCGAACGTGCAGACCGGTGCGGTGGACGAGCTCACCTCACACCCCTTGAAGTTCTACTTCGACTACGGGCTGCGGGTGACCATCAACACCGACAACCGGCTCATCACCGACACCACCGTGACCAAGGAGCTGTGGCTCGCGCACAAGGTGCTGGGGCTGGGGCTGGAGGACATCACCACCCTGCTGGTCAGCGGCTTCAAGAGCGCCTTCCTCCCGTTCCGGCAGAAGCAGGACATGCTCAAGCAGGTGAACGCGGAGATCGAGCAGACGCTGGCCCGGTTCCACCAGCGCCCGCGGGCGGTGTCTCAGCGCGCGTAGGCGCGTCAGCCCAGCTTCATCCCCTTGGGGATCACCACCACGCCGCCGGAGGTGACGTGGAAGCGCCTTTTGTCCTCCACCGGGTCGTAGCCGATGGTGGTGTTGGGCGGGACGACCACGTTCTTGTCGATGATCGCCTTGCGGATCCGGCAGCGCCGGCCGATCTCCACGTTCTCGAAGAGGATGGAGTCCTGCACGTCCGCGTAGGAGTTCACCCGCACCTTCGGTGAGAGGACGGACCGGTGCACGTGGCTGCCGGAGATGATGCAGCCCTCGGACACCAGCGAGTCGGTGGCGTGGCCGACGCGGTCGTGCTCCTTGTCCGCGAAGACGAACTTGGCGGGCGGGAAGTTGGCCACGTGGGTGAAGAGCGGCCAGCGGTCGTTGTAGAGGTTGAAGACCGGGTCCACCTCCACCAGCTCCATGTTGGACTGGTAGTAGACGTCGATGTTCCCCACGTCCTTCCAGTAGCCGCGCTCCTTCTCCAGCATGCCCGGGTAGGCGTTCTGGGCGAAGTCGTACACGTACACCCGCGACTGCTTGAACATGTTCGAGATGATGTTCTTGCCGAAGTCGTGGGCGCTGTGGTCGTCCCCTGCGTCCCGCACCACCTCCTTCACCAGCGCGTCGGTGCGGAAGAGGTAGTTGCCCATCGAGGCGAGGCACATCTTCGGGTTGCCCGGCATCGGCGGCGGGTCCTTCGGCTTCTCGAGGAAGTCCACCATCCGCCCGTCCTCGTCCACCTTGATGATGCCGAAGTCGCGGCCCTCTTCGATGGGGACGGGGATCGCCGCCACCGTGCAGTCCGCCCTCTTGTCGAGGTGGAAGTTGAGCATCTGGCGGACGTCCATCTTGTAGACGTGGTCCGCCCCGAAGACGAAGACCTGGTCCGGCTCCTCGTCGGTGATGATGTTGAGGTTCTGGTAGATGGCGTCCGCCGAGCCCTTGTACCAGTCCATCCCGGTCCGCATCTGCGCCGGCACCGCCTCCACGTAGTGACCGAGGAACGCGGTCATCCGCCACGCGCGCGAGAGGTGGTTGTTGAGCGAATCGGACTTGTACTGGGTCAGGACCTTGATCTTGAAGACGCCGCTGTTGACGAAGTTCGAGAGACAGAAGTCGATGATCCGGTAGCGTCCGCCGAACGGCACGGCCGGCTTGGCGCGCTCGCGGGTGAGCGGCTCGAGGCGCGTGCCTGCACCGCCCGCAAGGATCATCGTCAGCATTTTCTGGGGCATGTCGGGCGGCATATTCGCCCCATGGTCGGGAGGGCAAGCCGCGCGGAATCAACCGTTCACCTTCGGGCGTAACGCCTCACGGGAGCGGCGGCGGCTCCGGTGCCGGCGGCGGGCGGTCGATGCGAGCTTCCGGAAAGTCGAACGCGGCCTCCAGGTAGCCCTGTGGCTGCAGCCTTCGCGCGTCCCGGGCGGAGAGCCCCGGGGGCGGCTCGAACTGCGGCGTGCCTCCGGATGCGGCGGCGATCACCTGGGCGCCGTCACAGAAGAGCCAGCGCACCTCGCCGGCCTCGTTGGCGGAGGCGAAGTAGAGCGGCGGCGGCCCTCTGCGCGGCGGCCGGTCGGGGCAGGTGCGGCGGGCGTTGGCCTCGCGGTTGGGGCGCTCCGAATGCCAGGCGGCGTGGAGGTCCCTCTCGGTGAGGTAGGCGCGCAGCTTCGGCGTCCACTCGGCGCGGGCCTTCACCGCCTCGGTCAGCTCCATCCCGCGGGTGCGCAGGTCCGGCCAGGCCCGCTCGCGCGCGAAGCGGCAACGGCCCACCGCCTGGAGGTTCCGCGCGTGCACGTCCGCCAGCTCCGGAAGGGTGCTGCTGCCCTCCTCGAGCAGGGAGAGATCCGCGCGGGTCCACCGCTCGTCCGCCCCGCGTTGGGTGGCGTCGAGCCAGCGGGAGAGCACGCCGTTCACGCTTGAGATCTGGTCGATCAGCCAGCGCGGCTCGGCGGTGCAGATGCTGGTGCGGCTGTCGGCGTAGTTCCGGTACTCGGCCCGCCAGATGCCGAGGGTGTAGGTTTCGAGGGGCGGGGGTGTGCTGTTGCGGCCTGCGGCGCAGCCTGTGAGGGCGAGCGCCAGGAGGAGATGCGATCCCGGGAGGCGTCCCATCCGCGCACCCTAGCACGCACATTCAGCCTGGCACCCCGTGTAGAATCGGTTCCCGAATGAGCGCGAACGAGACGAGGGTCACGAGCATCTCGCGGCTGTCGAACCGCGTGGGCCCCGCAACCGAGAGCTGTCTGGTGCAGATCTACGGTCCCGAGCTGGGCAAGCGGTACGTGCTCGACGAGGACGAGCTCACCATCGGGCGGGATCCGAAGAACCAGATCGTGCTCGACCTCGACAACGTCTCGCGGCGGCACGCGCGGATCTCGCTTCGGCAGGGGAAGTTCTTCCTCCACGACCTCGGCTCCACCAACGGCACCTACCTCAACGAGGAGGAGGTCCGGGAGGAGTCGCCCTTGCGCTCGGGCGATCAGGTGAAGGTCGGCAGCACGATCTTCAAGTTCCTCTCCGGGGGGAACACCTCGGCGGTGGAGAGCCTCTACCACGAGGAGATCTACCGGATGACGATCGTGGACGGGCTCACCCAGGCGCACAACAAGCGCTACTTCCTCGAGTTCCTCGAGCGGGAGATGGGACGGGCCCACCGCTATGGCCGCGCGCTGTCCCTGATGATCTTCGACATCGATCACTTCAAGTCGATCAACGACACGCACGGCCACCTCGCCGGCGACTACGTGCTGCGCGAACTGGGCTCCGCCATCCGCCCGAGGGTGCGCCGGGAGGAGTGCTTCGCGCGCTACGGCGGCGAGGAGTTCGCGGTGGTGATGCCCGAGGCCGGCTCGGACAACGCGCGCACGTTCGCGGAGAAGCTGCGCAAGCTCGTCGAGGACAAGCCCTTCTCGTTCGAGGAGAAGGACATCTCCGTCACCGTCTCCATCGGCGTGGCGGACATGACGCGGGACATGACCGAGCCTTTGCAGTTCATCAAGGTCGCGGACGCGAACCTCTACCGCGCCAAGAAGACCGGCCGGAACCGGGTGGTCGGCTGATCAGACGTTGACGTGCAGGTGGTCCGGGGGCGCGAAGTGGCGCTCCTCGCAGTCCGCCGCCGTTCCGTCCTCCCAGGCGAGCATCGCCAACTCGGCCGGCGCATCCAGCGCGATGATCGGGTGGTGCCACACGCCCGCGCGGTAGCAGATGCCCTGGCCCGCGCCAGCGACGAAGGCCTGCAACCGGGAGAGGTCCGGCCCTCCGTCCGCGTCGTCCGGTGCCACGCACACGAGGAAGCGCGCGCAGACGAGCGGGAGGAACACCTGCGTCGAGTGCGGATGGCGTTCGAGCAGCCGCACGGTGAAGGGAAGCGGCTGCGGCGCGGACTGGAACACCGCGAGGTTCGGCGCCGCGTGTGCCCGCAGGTTCTGGAGCGCGGCCGCGTGGTCGAAGCGGAGCGCGGTGCCCTGGTTTGCGCCGGTCCCGCCGTCCGGCCTTGTGGAGACGACGTCGCCGAAGGGCGCGAAGCCTTCGCGGGTGAGGGGGAGGGCGAGGACGGTGCGGGGCGCGGACGACATGGCGGGCGCAGGATGTTGTCCGGTGGGCGCGGAAGGCAAGGACCTGCCGGAGAGCGGACACCGTGGCGGGCGGAGTGGAGCGCGGACCTGCGCAGGCGCGGCGAGAAGCGGCACCCTGCGCGCCATGGCCGACGACAAGAGCAAGAAGAAGAACCCCGACCCGCAGGAGGCAGGCGCCAAACCCCCGTTCCCGAAGCAGCAGCAGTCCACGCCGGGGACCGAGGCGAAGCTCAGCCCTAAAGCAGACCACGGCGAGGACTCGTACAAGGGCTTCGACCGGTTGAAGGGCCGCGCGGCGCTGGTGACCGGTGGCGACAGCGGCATCGGCCGGGCGGTGGCGCTCGCCTTCGCGCGCGAGGGCGCCGACGTGGCGGTCGGCGACCTCGACGAGCACGAGGATGCGCAGGAGACCAAGCGGCTGGTGGAGGCCGCGGGGCGCAAGGCCGTCCTCATCCCCGGTGATCTCTTCGAGGAGGCCCAGTGCCGGCGCGTGGTGGAGTAGGCCGTGGAGGCCCTCGGCGGGCTCGACGTGGTGGTGAACAACGCGGGGTTCCAGGGCCGCGAGCTGGAGCGGTTCGAGGACCTCGACCCGGAGCGGCTCGAGCGCACCTTCCGGGTCAACATCCTCGCCATGTTCCACATCTGCCGGGCGGCGCTTGCGCACCTGAAGTCCGGGGCGGCGATCATCAACGTGGCGTCGGTGCAGGCGTACACGCCGAACCCCGCGATCATCGACTACGCGAGCACCAAGGGCGCGATCGTCACCTTCACCAAGGGCCTGGCGCAGGAGCTCATCGAGCGCGGCATCCGCGTGAACTGCGTGGCGCCCGGGCCGGTGTGGACGCCGCTCATCCCGCAGTCCTTCGGCGAGGAGCACGTCTCGAAGTTCGGCCAGAACGCGCCCACCGGACGGCCTGCGCAGCCCGCGGAGCTCGCCCCGTCCTTCGTCTTCCTCGCCAGCGACGAGTCGCGCTACGTCAACGGCGAGGTCCTCGGCGTGACCGGTGGGAAGCCGCTCGCGTAGCCTGCAGCGCGCCAGCGCACCTTGCGGAAGTGGAGGTCCCGGATGTCCGTTTCGGTCGAGGCGAAGGTGTGGAGCGGTGACTCGGCGCAGAAGATCGCCTCCGAACCGGGGGGCCGCATCCGGATCAGCGGCGTCTCGGACGGGCACACGCCGGATCCGCGCATCAACCTCTACTTCGACGGCATCGACGTGAACGTCGACCTCGACCAGGGGATGACGCCGCACGAGACCTTCCGGGCCATCTCCGCTGCGATGCCGAGGGGTTACCGCGCCGAGCTCGTGCTCGGGCCTGCCCATCCGCACGCCGAGGTCCACTTCGAGGTGAGACGGGAGGGTTGAGCGGCCTGCTCAGCGCAGCGGCACCGCCCTCGGGTCGTCGATCGCGTCACAGCCGGCCGCGGCGGCCTCCACGTGCAGCACGTCCATCACAGGACGCAGGATGAACGGGTGCTCGGGCCCCGCGGGGTGGGGGAGCACCGAGCGCTCGCCGTCCAGGTCCAGGATGAGCGCGGTCTCGCTGCAGGAGGAGATCCCGAAGGGCCCGGTGAGCCGGAGGGCGGAAGGGTCCCCGCTCGGGATCCGCATGGGGGAGGTGGTCCCGTCCGAGAGCACCACACTGTGGCCCTCGCCCGGCGCGAGCAGCACGCGGAGCTGTGAGACCTCTCCCTCCGGCAGCATCAGGTTGCCCAACTCCAGAGCGCCGCCCTCCTGAAGCGAGAGGAGATCCACGGTGACCGGCGTGTCCATCACGGGGATCGTTCCCGCCGGCGTGACCGCGTCGATGTGGTCGATGGTCACGAAGAGGGAGGTGACGTCCGGCGCCGTGGATCCGGCCAGCTTCACCACCAGGCGCCCCGGAAGAGGGCCCGGGCCTTCGACCGGCCAGCGATGCGGCTGACCGCATCCGAGCGCGAGGACGAGCGAGAAGGAGATGCAGAAGGCGGCGGTCCAGAGGGTCTTCTGAGCGGAGGGCGACATGGCTGGCGCGTCCCTGAGCACCGGGCGTGCCGACGGAAGGAACCCAATGGTCGCGGCCATTTGCGGAGAGGCCCCGGTGGGTCAGTGGCGGCGCATGGGGTCATGGCGGACCTGTGCACGCGAGAGGGGAACGACCGGTGTAGCCTCGACGCATGTCTTTGCCCGGGCCGATGGATCCGGAGCGGGTCCGGAACCTGATCACGCTCGACGCGCAGAACCTGATGACGCGGCTGCGGACGCGGCGGCCGGAGATCATCTCGTTGTTCTCGCGCAGCCGGGACCGGGACGTGCTGGTGCGCACGCTCAGGTCCTGGTTCGAGCATGTGGGCGCCGAGCCGCTGCTGCAGCTCGAGCCCGAGCACCAGTCCGCGGTGAGCGCGTTCTACGAGGCCGTGGATGGGCTGCGCTTCTACTTCCACTACACCGAAGACATGCCCGGCACCGTGGACCGCACCCTGACCGTCCGGATGACGGAGCTGGAGACGCACTACCGGAGGCTGACGCGCGCGCTCGGCGGGCCGGTGCCGGTAGACCTCGCGGACCTGCAGGACGTCACCCCGCCGCGGCCTGTGACTGGGCAGGTCGGGTCCATGGTGGCCGCTGACGTCGCGGAGGTCGTCGAGGTGGTGGATGCGGAGGTCGTGGAGCCAGCGGGCCCCGGCCCTGGACGCCGCGTCAGTTCGACCCCGGCGCCGCAGCCCCCCGGTCTTTCTGAAGCTCAGGCTTCTGCTGAGGAGGCGTCACCCGGCACCGCAGCCCCTCCCGCGACGTCGCCTGACGGGTCTGAACCGCGGACGCCCGGTTGCCGAACGACGTGAGCAGGATGTGGTGCGTCCCGCAGTCGACGGCAATCGCTCGGAAATGGGTGGCGTCAATCTGCGCGGTCCAGACCAGGGCACTCGGACCCGCCGCAGACGCTTCCTCTTCGATCTTCGCCACGGAGACCCGCGCGCCATCCTCCCCAGCGCGAAGCATCAGGGAACGCTCGTGCTCCGCGCGCTCGCGCAGGGTGCCCTTCGCCTCGACCCAGTAGAGCACCTGGTCCACGTGCTCGGAACGCACCGTCACCATCCCCTCGCGGGGAGCGCCCTTGCTCTGGCGCTGGCCGTGCTGCAGCGGCACCGTGAAGGCCGGGTGTTCGAATCGCTCGTCGGCGCGCTCCTGCGTGAACGCCGTGGACGGTGCAGCAGTCAGCAACAGCAGGGAGAGGGCGAACGAGGAGAGGCGCATGGCCCGACCCTACGCCGGACGTCGCGCGGTGGAGGCGGGATCGTGTCGGTCGATGCGCGCGCTGAAGCGGCGCAGGTTTCCGGATGCGCGGAGCGTCGATGCGTCGATCTCGAAGCCGGCGGCACGGACGGCGGCTTCCGTGTCGCGGTTCGGATGGCAGCCGCCAGCGAGCTTCGTCCATGCCGGCTGGATGAGGTCCTGCCACTTCCCGCCGAGCGCGCTTCGACTGCGGACGTGCTCGATCATCCGCAACGCGCCGTCGGCAGCGAGCACGCGCTTCACCTCGCGGAGCCCCCACGCCGCATCCGGGACGCTGCAGAAGACGAGACCGCTGACCACGCTGTCGAACGCGCCGTCGCGGAAGGGGAGGGCCTCCGCCGAGCCGCACACCAGTGGAACATCCGGCGCCCTTTTGCGTGCCGCACGCAACGCGTCCAGCGCCGGGTCCAGGCCGACCACCCTTGTGCTCCTAGTTTCATAGAGCGGCAGGTTCCGCCCCGTGCCGCAGCCGACCTCGAGCACCCGCCCGCGCGCGCCCTGCACCAGCCACGCCCTCCAACTCCGGAGCCCCGTCGCATCGGCGAGGGACATGAAGCCGTCGTACAGCCAGGGGATCTGCTCGAGGCCGCGCATGGGCGCTGGCTTACGTCCCCTTCCTGCGCTCCCACAAGTCACCCAGCCGCCCGGGCAGGCTGTTCGGCGGCATCCTCGACACGATGTAGCTGACGGTGTCGTGCAGGGTCTCGTGCGGGTCGCGGGCCTTGAAGCCCAGCTCGCGCTCGGCCTTGGCGGAGTCGAAGTAGAAGAAGTGCTCGCCGATCTCCACTTCCTGCGGCACCAGCGACGGCTTCGTTCCGCGCATGTCGGCCCACTTCTCCAGCAGGTGCGCGCCGAGCACGTTGAGCTGCTTCGGCAGCCGCAATGCAGGCGTGCGCACGCCCGTCATGCGGGACAGGCGCTCGTAGAACTCCCGCAGCGACATGTTCACGCCCATCAGGTGCCGGCCGCCCAGCTCGCCCTTGGTCAGCGCCGCGTGGAAGGCCGCCGCCGCGTCGCGCACGTCGACGAAGCTCATGCCGCCGTTGGGCATGGACGGGATCTCCCCCGCGAGGAACTTCGCCACCGTCCACGTGGACGAGAGCCGATCATCCCCCGGCCCGAGCAGCAGGGACGGGTTCATCACCACCAGCGGGATCCCGTGCTTGCGGCAGTACTCGATCGTCATCCGCTCTTCGTGGATCTTCGACGCGTAGTACGGCCAGCGTCCGGTGACTTCGATCGGGTAGAGGTCCTCCTCGGTGTGGATCTTCTCGTCCGCGCTCACCGCGATCGCGCCGCTGGTGGAGGCGAGGATGAAGCGCTTCAGCGGCGTCTCCAGCTCCCGCACCAGCCCCAGCAGCGCGCGCGTGGCGTCCACGTGCAGCGCGTACATCTTGCGCCCGTCCTTCGGGTCGAACGAGACGAGGCCGGCGAGGTGGTAGACGGCCTCCACGCCCGGCAGCGCGCGCCGCACGGCCTCGGTGTCCTGGAGGTCTGCCTGGATGAACTCCACGCCCTGCAGCGCGGGTCCCGGCTTCGACCGGCCGATGCCCACCACCTGGTGCCCATCCTTCAAGAGGAGGGGCACGAGCTGCGCGCCCAGGAACCCGGTGGCGCCGGTGACGAGGATCCTCACGACCGCTTCTCCTTCCCGCGCCGCGCGCGCTTTCCGTCCGAGGCCGCCTCCGCGGGGACCTCCACGCCTTCACCGGTCGCGGCCGTCGCCTCGGGCAGCCGCTTGAAGGGCACGGCCACGCCCTGCACCTCCTTCTGCGCCACCGGCACCCGCCGGCCGTCTCGCAGCGCCTGCACCACGTGCTCCGCGTGCCGGGTGATGTACCGGTAGCTCTCCGAGCGCGACATCCCCACCACCGCCTTGCGCATCACGTCCAGCTCGATGGGCGGCGCGATCCGGACCTTCAGCTCCTTGCGCTTGGGGAACACCGCGCCCTTGGGCAGCGCGTCGTACGTCCCCTCCAGGTACATCGGCAGCACGTCCACCTGGTAGTGCAGCGCGAGGTACCCGAGCGTCGGGTAGAACTCCTGCAGCTCGCCGTTCGGCGACCGCGTGCCCTCGGGGAAGATGAGCAGGTTGTAGCCCTGCTTCAGCGCCTCGCCGGCCATGCGGAGGGACTCGCGCAGGGAGCCGTGACGCTCCATCGGCACGAGGTTGGTGAAGTTCTCGAACCACGCGCGCTTGAGCGGCGTGTCGAAGAAGTAGTCACGCGCGGCCAGGGTGGTCATCCGCTCTCCCTGCTCGCCGAGCGCCACCTTCACCAGCCCCATGTCGAGGTGGCTCGCGTGGTTGGCGATGACGAGGAAGTTGCGGTTCTGCGGGATGAAGCTCTTCCCGGTCACCTCCACGTCGAACACGCCGCCGAAGAGCACCTTCTGGCCGAACGACACGAGCTGCCGCCCCACCTGCGAGACGCTCTCCGGCACGGGGATCTCGTCCTCGTCCCCGCCCTCCTCCTCGCGCGGGTGCAGTTCCTTGTGCACCGCCGCCGCGTGCGCGCGCCGACCGGTGGATGCCACCAGCTTGCGCAGGTCCTCCACCGTCTGGAGCTGCGAGAGGTCCTCCACCGCCGGCAGCGGAACGCCCGCCTGCTCCAGCGCGGTGGACAGCTCGGTGAGCATCAGCGAGTCACAGCCGAGGTCCGCCTGCAGCGACGACTCCGGCCGCACCTGCGAGAGCGGCTTCTGGGTCACGTCGGCCACCAGCGGCAGGAGCCACTCGTTGATGCCGCCGCTGCCCGCCGCACCGCCGGCGAGGGACGCGGTCGCCTTCTCCCGCGCCGCCTGCGCGTTCTGGGCCACGCGCTCGAGCCGCTTGAGCTCCTCCACCACCAGCTTGCGCTTCACCTTCCGGGTGGAGGTCCGCGCCAGCTCGCCGTCCCACAGCCGGAGTACCTTCACCCGCCGGTAGAGCGGCATCTCCGCCGAGACCTTGCGGAAGTGCTCCTCGAGCTCGCGGCGCACCTCGTCGCGCGGGCGGTCCTTGTAGTCGGGCACGCAGAGGCAGGCGACCTTCTCGCCCACGCCGCCCTCTTCGGGCAGCCCCACGATGGAGAGCTCCTTGATGTGCTCGTGGACGCCGTACAGCTCCT
>CAZCWA010000103.1:0-13016 GCA_964502265.1 uncultured Myxococcaceae bacterium
GGTGTGGAGGACCTGGAGGGACTCGCTGCTGAGCCCCGACCTGTTCTGGCGCCGCCTCCACCCGACCGGGAGAACCCAGGACGCGCTCTTCTACGCGTGGCTGATGGGTGTTCTGGCCGCCGTGCTCACCGTGATCGTCCAGGCGCCGCTGCAGCTCGTGCAGCTCCGGACGCGCGAGGGCAGCGCCGGCCCTGATCTCCTCGCCCTCTTTCCCGACCTCCCCGACTGGCTGGCGCGCGTGCTCACCGGGATGTCCACGCCCGGCGGAAGCATCCTCCTGGGCCTTCTGGCCGTGGGCTTCACCGCGCTGCTCTATCCGCTCCAGCTCGTGATCGCCTCCGCGCTGCTGCACCTCTTCGCGCTGCTCTTCGGCGCCTCGAAGCACGGCTACTGGGCGACCTTCCGGGTGGTGGCGTACTCCAGCGGCGCGGCGATCCTCTCGGTGGTGCCGTGCTTCGGGATGCTGGCGGGCATCTACATGCTGGTGCTGCAGGGCTGGGGGCTGTACCGCGTGCAGGAGACGACCGCCGGCCGGGCCACGCTCTCGGTCCTCGCGCTCCCGCTCCTCGCCTGCGTGCTGGCGTGCGCCGGGCTCGGGCTGGCTATCATGGCGGTGGCCGCCTCGCTGTCGTCGATGGCCATCCCGCCGTGACCCCGAGAACTTCACCCACCCGACCCACCGCGATGCACCTGACCTGGCCGCCCCCGAACCGCCGCTTCGCCTTCGTCGACGCCCTGGCGATCACCGGACTGCTGGGTCTTCTGATCGCGCGCTACGTCCCGGTGGCGAAGCTCCCCTTCTGGGGCTGCGCCTTCCGAGACCTCACCGGCTTCCCCTGCCTGGGCTGCGGGCTCACGCGGGTGGCGGACCGGATGAGCCACTTCAACTTCGCCGGCGCCTGGGAGGCCAACCCGCTGGGCACGGTCGCTGCCGGGCTCTTCATGCTCAGCATCGTCGCCTCGGCGGCCCACTTCGCCTTCCGCATGCCGTACCCGGAGCTGCACCTCTCCCCCTTCATGCGGCGGTGGCTGCGGGTGGGGATCGTCGCCCTGGTGTTCGTGAACTGGGCCTGGGTGGCGGTGAACCACCGCTTCCCGGAGTGGCTCGGATGATCGAGGCGCTGCTCGTCCTCGCCGGCTACCTGTGCGGCTCGGTGCCGTTCGGGGTGCTGCTCACGCGGCTTCGGAAGGGTGTCGACGTCCGCGGCTCCGGCAGCGGCAACATCGGCGCCACCAACGTCGCGCGGGTGGCGGGCAAGAAGCTCGGCGCGGTGGTCCTCCTGCTCGACGCGGCGAAGGGCGCGCTCCCGGTCCTCCTCTCCATGCACCTGCTCCCCGACGCGCCGCGCGCGCACGCGGTGGTGGGACTGGCCGCCTTCCTCGGTCACGTCTTCCCGGTGTGGCTGAAGCTGCGCGGCGGAAAGGGCGTGGCCACGGCGCTGGGCGTGCTCGGGGTGCTCGTCCCGTGGGCGGCGCTCTCGGGCGCGGCGGTGTGGATCGCCTGCCTCCTCATCCTGCGCATCAGCTCCTTGGGTTCGTTGCTCGGGGGCCTCGTCGCCGTGGGGGTGGCCTTCTTCACCGCCCGCCAGGATGCCTACGCGCTGCTCACCGCGGGTCTGTTCGGGATGATGCTCTTCACCCACCGCGGGAACATTCAGCGCCTGCTGCGCAAGTCGGAGCGGAAGGTCTAGGAGCCTTCGGGGCGGCGTGAGCCGTCAAACACTCCGGTCGTACCCCGGGCGGATTCTCACGGCCTGGGCGGGCCTCGTGCTACTCGCCTGAGGAATGAGCCCCACCGGACGCCTGCTGAACATCCTGCTCGTCGAGGACGACGAGGTCGACGTGATGAACGTGAAGCGCGCGTTCGACAAGAACAACATCGCCAACCCCCTCTTCGTGGCCGGCAACGGCCTCGAGGCGCTGGACATCCTGCGCGGGAAGAGCGGCGACTTCCCGGTGGAGCGCCGGCTGGTCCTGCTGGACCTCAACATGCCGAAGATGAACGGCATCGAGTTCCTGCGCGAGGTCCGCGCCGACCCGTCCCTCAAGGCCACCAGCGTGGTGGTCCTCACCACCTCCAACAACGACCGGGATCGCGTCGAGGCCTACAACCTGAACGTCGCCGGCTATCTGTTGAAGCCGGTCACCTTCGTGAACTTCGTCGAGGTGATGGCCGCGCTGAACAAGTACTGGACGCTGGTCGAGCTTCCCTGACCCATGGACTCCCGCGAGCCGCTCCGCCTCCTGCTGATCGACGACGACGAGGTCGATCGCCTCGCGGTGAGGCGCGCGCTGCGCGAGATCCGGGCGGAGTGGACCGAGGCCCATGATGGCGCCGGCGGCCTGAACGCCCTGCGCGCCCAGCCGTTCGACTGCGCGCTGCTGGACCTCCGCCTGCCCGACATCCACGGGATGGAGGTCCTCGAGAAGGCGCGCGCCTCGGGCTGCACGACGCCTGTGGTCATCCTCACCGGCCAGGGCGACCCGAAGACCGCGGTGGCCCTGATGAAGGCCGGAGCGATGGACTTCGTGTTCAAGGAGCGGCTCGGCGGTCCGGATCTGCACCAGGCGGTGTTCCAGGCGATCCGCGCCCACCGCGCCGAGATGGCGGTCCGGCGCGAGCGGCTCGCGCTGCAGTTGCTGGCGGACGTCGGCGAGCGGCTCGCCGGATCCCGCGAGCAGGTCCAGACGCTGAACGCCGTGGCGCAGCTCATCGCGCGCGACCTGGCGGACGGGTGCGTCATCGATCTCGCGGGGTCCACCGGCTTCGAGCGGGTGGCGGTGGCGCTCCGCCGGACAGACCCGGCACAAGAGGCGCGGATCCGCGCCTTTCCGCCCAGGGCGCCGCGGCATCCGGCCAGCGAGGTCCTCTCCAACGGGCGCGGGGTGGTGCTCGATCAGGTGGCGGACCTGCTCCCGGACCTCACCTCCTCACCGGAGCACCTCGAGCTCGTCCGGGCGATGGGGCTGCGCTGCACCGCGACGGTCGCCTTGCGGGCCGCGGAGCGCACCCTCGGCGCGATCACCATGGTCCGGCTGGAGGGGAGCGCGCCGTTCGACGCGCACGACCTCAACCTGCTCGAACAGGTGGCGGCGAGGGTCGGGCTCTCGGTGGAGAACCTGCGGCTCTTCGACGAGATGCGGCAGGCGCGGAAGGCCGCGGAGGAGGCCACCCGCATGCGCGAGGAGCTCCTGGCGATCGTCTCGCACGACCTGCGCAACCCGCTCACCGCCGTGGTGACCACCGCCGAGGTCCTGAGGCGGAAGCTGCCCCCCGAAGGCCGCGAGCGCCGCCACGTGGAGACGGTGCTCCGGGCCGCCGGTCAGATGCGCCGGCTGATCGAGGACCTGCTGGATCTCGCCCGCATCCAGGCGGGACAGCTCCACATCCACCCGGAGCCGCAGGAGCTCAACCACCTGCTCGACCAGGCCACCGAGCTCTTCACGCCCATCGCCTCCAACAAGGGGCTCTCCCTCCAGCTCCAGCGCCCGTCCGGGCCCATCCCGCTCGTGGTCGATCCGCCCCGGCTGATGCAGGTGCTCTCGAACCTCGTCGGCAACGCGGTGAAGTTCACGCCGGAGGGTGGGCAGAT
This sequence comes from uncultured Myxococcaceae bacterium, assembly GCA_964502265.1. Classification (GTDB taxonomy): domain Bacteria; phylum Myxococcota; class Myxococcia; order Myxococcales; family Myxococcaceae; genus JAFAFL01. The sequence goes on from CAZCWA010000103.1 coordinate 3,594, forward strand.
CACCGTCAGCGGCGAGCCCTCGGACCGTGACGTCGTCTTCGGCGTCTCCGACACCGGGCCGGGCATCCCGCCGGAGCAGGTGGACCGGATCTTCGACCGCTACTTCCAGGCGGACCGCGCGAACCAGAGCAGGGAAGGGCTGGGGCTGGGCCTGTCCATCGCGCGCGGCATCGTCGAGGCGCACGGCGGGCGGATCTGGGCCGAGAGCGAACCCGGCCGAGGCACCCGCGTCTTCTTCACCGTTCCCCGTCCGCCCGCTTCGGCCAGGTGAAGCGGAAGGTCGCGCCCTTCCCCTCGTCGGACTCCAGCGTGATCCGCCCGCCGCGGGTCTCGATGATCTTCTTCACCACCGTGAGCCCGATGCCGGTGCCCTCGACCTTGTCGCGGCTCTCCAGCGTCTGGAAGATGACCCAGATGCGCTCGTGGAACTGCGGCGCGATGCCCGGCCCGTTGTCCGAGACGGTGAACTCCCAGGCCGTGCCCGCGTCCCGGACCTCCACGCGCACCTCGGGGTCTTCACGGTAGGGAACCGCGAACTTCACCGCGTTGCCGATCAGGTTCATGAACACCTGCTGCAGCGGCACCCGCTCCGCCACCACGGTGGGAAGCTGCGGGGTGACCTCGAGCTTCAGGTTCGAGGGCGGCTCCAGAAGCTCGATCACCTCGCGCACCAGCGTCCGGGTGTCCACCCGGGCCACCGGATCCCGGACGCGGCCGGCGCGCGAGTACGCGAGGATGCCTTCGATCAGCGCCTCCATCCGGTGGACCCGGCCGCGGAGCAGCTTCAGGTGCTCCTGCGCGCCATCGCCCAGCGTCCCGGCGAGGTCTTCCTCCAGCCACTGCGAGAGGTTGGCGATCCCGCGCAGCGGCCCCTTGAGGTCGTGCGAGGCCACGTAGGCGAACTGATCGAGCTCCCGGTTGGACTCCTCGAGCGCCTCGGTCAGCCGCACCAGCTCCGCGGCGCGCTCCTCCGTCTGCCGGCGGGCGCGCACCATGTCGGTGACCTCGACCGCGTGGGTCATGGTCCCGAAGGAGTGCCCGCTCGCGTCCACCAGCGGCTGGTAGACGAAGTTGAAGTACGCCTCGTCCGTCCGCCCGAAGCGCTGCACCAGCACCTTCACCTCGCTGCCGACGAAGGGCTTCTGCGTGTCGAAGACCTGGTCGTAGAGCTCGAACAGGCCCTGGCCCGCGAGGTCCGGGAACGCCTCGGGCACCGTCTTGCCCACCAGCGGCCGGCCGCCCACCATCTGGTCGTAGAGCGGGTTCGCCACCTCGATCCGGTGCTCCCGTCCGCGCGTCACCATGATCGACGCCGGCGTCTGCAGGAAAACCTCGCGCAGGCGGTTCCGCTCGAACTCGAGCTGGTGCTTGAGCTCCGTCTGCTGGGTGATGTCCCGCGCGGTGAGCACGGTCCCCATCAGCACGCCCTTCTCGTCGTGGACCGGGACCGCGCTGCCCTGCACCCGGCGCATCACGCCACCCGGTCCCGGCGCCAGCCACTCCTCGTTGAGCACGCGCTCGCCACGAAGCGCACGGGCGGTGGGCGCCTGCTCCGGCACGTACGCCTCCCCCTCCACCCGGAAGAGCTGCACGGTGTCCTCCACGCGCGCGCCCACCGTCAGGCCCGGATAGAGGTGCTGGGCCATGGCGTTGGCGAAGCTCACCTGGCCCTCGGCGTTCATGGTGATCACCGCGTCCGCGATGTGACCGAGCATCGCCACCCGCTCGGCCGCCAGCGCCTCGATCTTGCGCCGCGCCAGCACCTGCTCGGTGACGTCTACCGCGTGCGCCATCACCCCGAAGGACGCGCCGTCCGGTCCGATCAGCGGCTGGTACACGAAGTCCACGTAGACGTCCTCGAGCACCCCGTTCGCCTGGCGGTCGAGGCGGATCAGCATCTCCTGCGCGGTGAACGGCTTTCGGGTCCGGTACACCTCGTCCAGCAGCCGGATGAACCCCTGCTCCTCCGTCTCCGGGAGCGCCTCGCGGACCGTCTTCCCGATCAGGTTCCGCGCGCCGATCAGCTCCTGGAAGAGCGGATTGGCGACGATGAAGCGGTGCTCCGGGCCCTCGAGCACCGTGATCGCCGCCGGGGCCTGCATGAAGACCTCGTGCAGCCTCTCGCGGCCGGCCCGGGCCTCCTGGAGGGCGCGGTCGCGTTCGGTGCGGGCCCTCACCTCCGAGGTGACGTCCACCAGGGTGACGACCACGCCGCCCACCCCACCGGTCTCGTCGCGAACCGGGTTGTAGCAGAGGGTGAGGAAGTACTCCTCGACCTTGCCGTACGGCGCGAGCGGGAACGACTTCTCCTCGAAGTAGAGGGTCTCGCCGGCGAACACGCGCGGGTAGATCTTCTCGTTGATGTGCCAGGCCTCCGGCCAGCACTCGCGGGTGGTCTGCCCGAGCCCGGCGGGGTGCTTGGTCCCCATCAGGAGCCGGTACCCGTCGTTGTAGATCTGCACCAGCTCCGGTCCCCAGAGGATGATCTTCGGGAACCGCGAGGTCATCACCATGCTCACGAGCGTGCGCAGGCTCTGCGGCCACGACTCGACCGGCCCCAGCGGCGTGGTGCTCCAGTCCTTGTTGCGCGCCAGCTCTCCCAGCTCTCCTCCACCTTCGAAGATGGCGTAGGCGACGGAGCGCGTGGGGTTCGGGGTGGGGGGAGTCTCCGGGCGGGTTGACGTGGCGAGGACGGGGGTCGTCATGGGCGCGCGGAGGGTAGGGGCGATCCGGCAGGACGGGGCAGGAATCCCCCGGCGTCCGCGGAGACCGTCTCCGAAAGGACTCTTTCGTCACCGCGCGACGGGCGCTGGGTACTCGAGCAGCTCGCACTCGATGGGCCCGTTCCACAGCTTCATCCGCGCCTTCGGGCGGTGGTGGAAGGCGGACTCGAAGGCGTCGTTGCCGCTGAGCATGGCGATGCGCCAGCCCGGGTTGCCGCCGAGCGCATTTCCGAGCTGGTAGTAGAAGGTCTTCATCCCCTTCTGCCCGCCGCCGAGCCGGTCGCCGTACGGCGGGTTGGAGACGATGAGCCCTTCGCCCTCGGGCAAGGGCGGCGGCTGCGCGGCGTCGCCGACCTCGATGCGGATGAAGCGCTGAAGCCCCGCCTTCGCCACGTTGCGGCGCGCCGCGTCCACCGCGTCGTCGCTCTTGTCCAGGCCCCAGAGGAGCTGCGGCGCGTCCCGGATCTGCGAGCGCGCGTCGTCGCGGATCCACTTCAACGCCTCGCGCGCGGAGGCGCCCTGGTGGGGCCAGCGCTCGGCGGCGAAGGAGCGCTCGAGCCCGGGCGGCGTGCGGGTGGCGATGAGCCCGGCCTCGATGAGCAGCGTCCCCGAGCCGCACATCGGATCGAGCACCGCCTCCTCGCCGGTGAACTTCACCGCCCGCAGGATCGCCGCCGCCAACGTCTCCTTCATCGGCGCAGGCGTGGTGCGGATCCGGTAGCCGCGCTTGTGCAAGGGCTCGCCGCACAGGTCGAGCGAGAGGGACAGCTTCCCCCGCCCCAGGTGCGCCACCACCTGCACGTCCGGATCGCGCGGGTTCACGTCCGGCCTTGCGCCCAGCTTCTCGCGCAGCCTGTCGACGATCGCGTCCTTGATCTTCAGCGCGAGGAACTTCGAGTGCCCGGTCTCGCCGGCGCGCAGGGTCGCCTCCACCGCAAACGTGCTCGTCAGCGTGAGGTGCTCCTCCCACGGCAGCTCGCGCGCGCGCTGGTAGAGCTCCTCCTCGTCCCGCGCCTCGAGCTCGTCCGCGTGCAGCGGATAGAGCACCCGCATGGCGATGCGGCTGTGCACGCAGACGCGCAGCGCCTCGTCCATCGACGCGTGGAAGCGGACGCCGCCGCGGTCCTGGCGGATCTTCGCGACCCCCAGCGCGTTCAGCTCCTCGGCGAGGAGCGGCTCGGTGCCGCGCGCGGCGGTGGCATAGAGGGCGAGGCGTCGGGCCATGCGCGGCAACCTACCGCTCCCGGCGGCGGCTGCACCTTTGAAACGCCGGGTCGGAACTCACCCATCGAGGTTCGAAAACCCCGCCCTCGACCCGAAGGGGAGCAACCGCGCCAGAGGCGAGCTTGCCCGTCCGCGCACCCGCGGTGACATGGCGCGCGCATTGGTCAAGGGGGCGCACACGCCGCTCCATCCGGGGCGCGTGAACTCGACGGAGTCACCCGTGCCTGTACCCCGGCCCCATGCCCGGCCCCTTCATGTGGCGCTGCTCTGCGCCGCCTCCTTCCTGGCTGCGTGCTCTGATCGCGCGGACTCCTCCGTCCCCGCCGAGCCGAGGTCCGAAGCGACCTCCCACCGCTCCGATCCCCTCTTCGTGAACCCGGGCTTCGAAGACGGCAACCTGTCGGGCTGGCAGGTGACCACGGGCCTGTCGAACCGGGCCAGGCTGCCGGTGCTCTCCGAGGCCGACCTCCTCATCGCCGACGGCGGCAACAACCTGACGTCCGCCAAGTCCGGCGACCTGATGTCGCTGGTGCCCCCCGGGCTCACCGCCTCGGATGGGGTGCGCTTCCCGCGCTACGGGCGCGGCGCGGCGGTGGTGAACGAGCTGGGCAAGAACCGGAACGTGAACCGCCTCATCCAGACTGCGGTGATCACGCCGAAGGACATCGACCCCCACGACGGCAAGGTCCACGTGCGTTTCGTGGTGCTGCCGGTGATGCAGAACCCCGGGCACGTGATCGAGGAGCAGCCCTACTACTTCGTGAGCGTGAGCAACCTCACCCGGGGCACCACGCTCGCGAGCCGCTTCAACTTCTCCAACGAGTCCGGCGTGCCCTGGCGCTCCAACAGCGCGGGCAACGTCGTCTACACCGACTGGCTCCTCTTCGACCTGCCCATCGGCCCGGCGGATGCCGCGGTGGGCGACATTCTCGAGGTCCGGGTGATCGCCGGCGGCTGCCAGCCCACCGGTCACTGGGGCCACGCGGTCGTCGACGCGTTCGGCACCACCATCCCCGGCCTGGCGGTGTTCGCCGCAGGGCCGCAGAGCGTGGCGGCGGGCAGCGACTACCAGTACCGCTACCGCGTGAACAACGGCGGCGGCGAGGTCGCCAACGGCGGCAAGCTCACCATCCACCTCCCGGCGGACACCACCTTCCGCTCGGTCGACACGCCGGGCCTGCAGTGCAAGACCCCGGTGGTCGGCGTGCGCGGTTCCATCACCTGCGAGGTGCCCTCGGTGCCCGCGGGCGGCTCCTTCGACGTGCGCATGACCGTCCGCGCCGACGCCACCGCCTCCGGTGAGATCCGCCACGGCTGGTACACCGTCGAGTCCCAGCGCGAGACCTCGCTCATCGGCCCGCTGGTCACCACCCAGGTCACCCCGCCGGGCTCCACCCACTACGTCGATCTCTCCACCCGCGTGACCAACGGCCAGCCCGCGCTCGAGTGGGGCCAGGACGTCCTCTACGCGGTCACCGTGCGCAACGCGGGCCCTGCCACCGCCACCGGCGCGGCCATCGTCTCCAACGAGCCGTCCCAGCTCACCGGCGTCACCTGGACCTGCTCGCCCTCCACCGGCGCCGAGTGCGGCGAGCTCGGCGGCGTGGGCGCGCTGAACACCACCGCCACCCTGCCGGCCGGCACCGAGGTCAGCTACACCGTCCGCGGGAGCGTCGCGGCGGGCTCGGGTCCCGGCCAGGTCTCCTACCGCGTCGTCGCGCAGGCGCCCCTGGGCACCACCGAGCAGCGCCCGGACGACAACGGCGATGCCGACACCGATCCGGTCAACACGCTGCGCACCCTCACCCTCCAGAAGACGGGCGCGGGCACCGGCCGTCTGGTGGCCACGCCGGGCGAGGTCCAGTGCGGCGCGGGCTGCACCCAGACCACCGGTCAATTCGCCGAGGGCACCTCGGTCGCCTTCCACGCGGTCGCGGACGCCGGGAGCCGCTTCGCCGGCTGGTCGGGTGCGTGCACCGGCACCGAGGTCCACTGCTCGGTGACGGTCGCCGCCGGCCAGACGGTCACCGCGAACTTCGAGCCCAACCCCATCGCCATCTCCAGCCCGCTCACCGCCACCGCGGCCGTGGGCGCAACCTTCGAGTACACGGTCACCGCGATCGGCCAGTACACCGGGCTCGACGCCCCCAACCGTCCCGAGTGGCTGGCGTACGATCCCGCCACCTCGAAGCTCACCGGCACCGCGCCCGCCGCCGGCACCTTCAACGTCACGCTCTCGGTCACCGACGGCGCCGTGACCCGGAACGAGACGCTGGTCATCACCGCGGGCATCCCGCCGCAGATCACCTCGTCGCTGACCTTCACGCTCTCCACCTTCTCCACCGCCTGGACCTCGGTCTCGGTGAGCGCGAGCGGCACCGGCCCCATCCACTACAACGCGAGCAACCTGCCGGGGCTTGTGGCCTTCAACTCCACCAACGGCGCCTTCTCCGGCACCGCGGGCGCGAACGGCACCTTCAACGTCCCGGTGGTGGCGCAGAACGCCTTCGGCTCCGACTACAAGATCCTCGCCGTCTCCATCGGCGGCGCGCCCCAGATCACCTCTCCGCTCATCGCCTCCGGCACCGTGGGCACGCCGTTCAGCTACACCCTCACCGCCACCGGTTCGCCCACGCCCGTGCGCTCGGTGACGCAGCTCCCCGAGTGGGCCGAGTTCAACCCCACCACCGGCGTCCTCTCCGGCACGCCGAGGTCCGCGGGCACCTTCTCCATCGGCCTGCGCGCCACGAACTCGGCGGGCACCAGCCAGCAGTCGCTGCTGCTCACCGTGGACGGCCCCGCGGTCATCACCTCCGGCCTCACCGCCTCCGCCACCGTCGGCACGCCCTTCAGCTACACCCTCACCGCCGAGGGCACCGCGCCCATCGCCCGCACCGTCTCCGGTGCGCCGGCGTGGCTCACCTTCGACGAGGCCTCGGGGATCCTCTCCGGCACGCCGACCGCGCCGGGGACCTTCGGCATCGACGTGGGTGCGAGCAACGGCATCGGCGGGGACGCGCGCACCCTGACCCTCACCGTCTCGCTGCCGCCCCCGCCCCCGAGCCCGCCGACGATCACCTCGGCGCTCGCGGTGAACGCGGTCGCGGGCGAGCCCTTCAGCTACACGGCCACCGCCACCGGCCTGCAGCCGATCACGTGGTCGGTGGAGGGGCTGCCGTCGTGGGCCACCTGGAATCCCGCGACCCGGACCATCAGCGGCACGCCGGCGGGTGAGACGACCCTCCGGATCGCTCTCGAGGCGACCAACGTCCTCGGCGCGGACCAGAAGGAGCTCCTGATCAGCGTGTACGAGCGGCCGAAGCTCGACGGGCCTACGACCTCCACTGCGGTGGTGACCATGCCCTTCGTCCTCGACATCCGCGCCACTGGGGCCGATCGGGTGCTCACCGCGGACGGGCTGCCCTCCTGGGCTGCGTTCAATGCGGCCACGGGAGCCATCTCCGGCACCCCGGACGCAGACGGCGTCCACACCATCACCGTCGAGGCGGTCAACCCCGTTGGCCAGGCCTCCCACGTGGTGGTGCTCACCGTGATCACGCGTCCGCAGATCACCTCGGCGGCCGTGGCGGACGCGGTGACCGGCCAGGCCTTCAGCTACACCCTCACCACGACGGGTACCTCGCCCAGGCTGTCGGCCGACAACCTGCCGGGTTGGGCCTCCTTCGATTCGGCCACCGGGATCATCTCCGGCGTCCCGGAAGTCGAGGGCGAGGTGTTCGTCGACCTGGAGGCGACCAACGCGGCCGGCGGCGAGATTCTCACCCTGACGATCGCCGTGCGCACGCCGCCCCACATCACCTCGGACTGGCAGGCGGACGCGGTGGTGGGCCAGCCGTTCAGCTACACCCTCACCGCGACGGGCACCGCGCCCACGCTGTCGGTGCACGGGCTGCCTTCCTGGGCCGCCTTCAACGCCACGACCGGCGTCATCTCCGGCGTGCCGGATGCGGACGCGGTGCTCCATGTCTCGACGTACGCGACCAATCCCGCGGGCGACAGCACCCAGGTGCTGGTCATCACCGCCCGCACGGCGCCGCGGGTGACCTCGCCGGGCACCGCCAGCGCGGTGGTGGGCCAGCCCTTCAGCTACGAGGTCACGACCACCGGCACCACCCCGGCGCTGGCGACGAGCGCGCTCCCGTCCTGGGCCTCGTTCAATGCGGTCACCGGGATCATCTCGGGCACGCCGACGGTGGAGGCCACGCACTCGCTCACGCTGCACGCGACGAACCCTGCAGGAAGCCACGGGCGCACGCTCGTCATCACGGTCCGTATCCCGCCGCAGATCACCTCGCCGGAGTTCGTCGACGCGGTGGTGGGCCAGCCGTTCAGCTACACGGTGACCGCGACCGGCACCTCGCCCACGCTCTCGGCGGACGGGCGGCCTGCGTGGGCCTCGTTCAACCCCGCGACCGGTCTCATCTCCGGAACGCCGGACGCTGAGGGCGTGCTCAAGCTCTCGCTGCAGGCGTCCAACCCCGCCGGCGACGACGCCAAGGCGCTGGTGATCACCGTGCGCGAGCTGCCGCAGATCACCTCGCCGCTCACCGCGAACGCGGTCGTCGGGCAGGCCTTCAGCTACGCCTTCACCGCTACCGGCACGGAGCCCGCGCTCACCGTGACCGGCCTGCCGTCGTGGGCCACCTTCAGCGAAGGCTTCATCACCGGCACCCCGTCCGCGGACGCCACGCACTCCGTCACGCTCCGGGCCGCGAACCCCGCCGGTGAGGATGCGCGCACGCTCGTCATCACCGTGCGCACCGTGCCGCGGATCACCTCCGCGCTCACCGCGAACGCCGTGGTCGGCCAGTCGTTCAGCTACGCGTTCACCGCCACGGGCACCCAGCCCACGCTGACCGCGACCGGCCTGCCGTCGTGGGCCACCTTCGCGGAAGGCCGGATCACCGGTTCGCCCGATGCGGACGGCACGCACGCCATCGTCCTGCGCGCCTCCAACCCCGCTGGCGAGGACGTGCAGCCCCTCCACCTCACCGTGCGCACCGTGCCGGAGATCACCTCGCCGCTGCTCGTGGACGCCGTGGTGGGCCAGCCGTTCACCTACGCGATCACCGCGACCGGCACCTCCCCCGTGTTCACCGTGAGCGGGCTGCCGTCGTGGGCCACCTTCAACGACGGCGTCATCTCCGGCACCCCGCGCGCGGACCGCAACGTGATGATCATCCTGCAGGCGACCAACCCGGCGGGCCTGGCCCAGGAGACCCTGCTGATCACCGTCCGCGCCGTGCCGCAGATCACCTCCGCGCTCACCGCGGAGGCCGTTGTCGGCCAGCCGTTCAGCTACGCGCTCACCGCCTCCGGCACCCAGCCCGCGCTCTCCGCGACCGGCCTGCCGTCGTGGGCCACCTTCAGCGAAGGCCGCATCACCGGCACGCCCACCGCTGACGGCACGCACGCCATCGCGCTGAGCGCCACCAACCCGGCGGGCGAGGATCTG
>CAZCWA010000104.1:0-13016 GCA_964502265.1 uncultured Myxococcaceae bacterium
CGAGGCCTACGCGCGGGACATCACCGCGTGGCTTTCGCACCTGGGCAAGGAGGGTGTGACCGACATCGCCGAGGCGCGCCGTCATCACATGACCGCGCACATGGAGGCGCTGGCGAAGCGGGGCCTCTCGGCGAAGACGCAGGCGCGGAACCTCGCGGCGCTGCGGACCTTCCACCGCTTTTTGCGCGAGGAGCGGCTGGTCACCCTCGACCCGACCGAGAACGTGGACCGCCCGAAGATCCCGGGGAACCTGCCGGTCTTCCTCACCCTCGAGGAGGTCGAGCAGCTCCTCGCCGCGCCCAACGTGCGCACGGTGAACGGCCAGCGGGACAAGGCGATGCTGGAGGTCCTCTACGCCACCGGCCTGCGCGTGACCGAGCTGTGCCGCTTGCAGCTCAACGACCTGCAGCTCGGCGCGGGCTACCTGATCGTGATGGGGAAGGGGAAGAAGGAGCGGCTGGTGCCGGTCGGCTCGAAGGCCTCGGAGGCGGTGGAGGCGTACCTCGAAGGTCCGCGCGCGATGCTGCTCAAGTCGAAGTCCGCGCGCGCTCTCTTCGTCACGCGGCTGGGCACGCCCTTCACCCGCCAGGGCTTCTGGAAGCTGCTGCGCGGCTACGCGCTGAAGGCCGGCATCCGCAAGCCGCTCTCACCTCACAAGCTGCGGCACTCGTTCGCCACCCATCTGCTCGAGCGGGGCGCGGACCTGCGCGCGGTGCAGGCGATGCTGGGGCACTCGGACATCTCGACCACGCAGATCTACACCCACGTCACCCGGGCGAGGCTCTTCGCGCTCTACCAGGAGCACCACCCGCTCGGACATGGGCGGCGGAAGGCGGCTGCTACAGGCGCGTAGCCGAATTCTTGCGGGGGGATCCGGCGCTGCTAGCGTCCGCCCCGGATGGGAACCGGCGCGCGTCGCAAGTGGGTCTGGCTGTGCGTCGGCGTCGCCGCTGCGCTGGCGCTCTTCGCGGCGGTCGATGCCAAGGGTTTCCGGCGCTACCTCGAGCTGGAGCAGAACCTCGCCGCGCTCGAGGCGCGCAACCGCGAGCTGCGCGAGCAGAACGCGCGCTACGCCACCGAGATCGAAGCCCTCAAGCAGGATCCCGTCGCGCTGGAGCGGGCGGCCCGCGAGGAGCTGGGCTTCATCCGTCCCGGCGAGATCGTCTTCAACCTGGAGTGACCCATGCGCCAAGCCCTCCGCCTGCTCCCGGCCGTTGCGGTGGTGTTCACGCTGGTCCACCTCGGACGCGGCGGCTTCCGGTCGTTCGGCGCGCTCGGGCCGTGGGAGGCGGCGAGCGTGCTCCTGCTGCTCGCGGGGCTCGGCGTCGCGGTGGCGCGACGCGTGCGGCGAAACCGCAGCGGCTCCCCGCTCCACCTGCGCGACGATCTGGAGCTGGGCGGCTCGCTGGTGGCGCTGGCCTACGCGGTGGTCTCGGTGGGCGGCCCGCCGCTGGTGCCCATCGTCTATCTGCTGATGGCGTTCCTGGTGAGCTTCCTCCCGCGCGCGGCGGGCTTCACCCTTTTGGGGGTGGCGCTGGTGTTCGACGGGCTGGTGACGCTCGCGCCGCCCGAGCCGAGGCTCACGGCCTTCCTCACCAACGCCACCTTCCTCGTGCTCTTCGCGGCGCTCTACCACGTGGTCCTCTCGGCCCGGCTGCAGCTCGCGCGCAAGGCGGAGGGCGAGGCGGTGCAGAAGCGCATCCGCGAGGTCGAGGAGCGCGCGCGGACCTTCCGGCTGGTGTCCTCGGGAACGCACGACAGCTTCGCGGGGCTGAAGGATCAGGAGAAGTGGCTGGTCGCCTCGGTGAAGGAGATCGAGGGCGCGGTGGGCGCGGCGCTGGAGATCGCCGAGACCGCCTTGCGCACCCACACCTGCGCGGCGTTCCTGCTCACCACCGACGACCGGGCGCTCAAGCTCTACGACTGCCGCTCCGCCTCGGACCGGGTGATGCGCGAGCCCATCCCATCCGGCGAGGGGATCCTCGGGGGGGTGCTCAAGCGCACCGTGCCTGTGCGGATGTGCGCGGCCACGCCGCTGAAGGGCGTGAGCTGGTACGAGGGCAGCGGGGCGCAGGTGCAGGCGCTTCTGGCGGTGCCGATCGTGGAGCGGACGGGCCTCGTTCGCGGGGTGCTGGTCGCCGACCGGAGGGGCCCCGAGCCCTTCAGCGAGCACGACGAGAAGCTGCTCTGCGCGATCGCCTCCGAGGTGCTGCGGGCGATCGAGGTCGAGCGGGTGATGAACTACATCCGCAAGAGCCGCGACGAGAAGGACCGCTTCTTCCGCGCCATCGAGGAGATGAACCGCGCCGGCAACCCCGAGCAGGTGTTCCTCGCGGTGCTGGAGAGCGCGCGGCAGCTCGCGGGCCTGGACTTCTGCGCGGTGACGCTGGTGAGCGAGCAGGACGGGGTCCGCAGCCACCGGATCGCCCGGATGCTGGGCGTGACCCAGGCCGGCCGCGGCGCGGAAGGCTACGAGTTCGACGACAACAACGGCCTCGTCGCCAACGTCGTCCGCTACGGCGCGCCGCTGCCCGGCCGCGACGTGCGGCAGATGGACAAGCAGCTCATCTTCGACTCGGACGTGCAGGTGCGCGGGCTGCAGGCCCTGAAGATCTTCCCCCTCGCGGCGGGCGACCGGATCCTCGGCACGCTGGTGGCGGGGACGCGGAAGAAGGCGGCGCTGGATCAGGAGGTCCTGCGGATGCTGGAGGTGATCGCCATCCAGGCGGCGCAGGCGGTCCTGCGCGCGCAGCTCTTCGAGCAGATGGAGAAGATGGCGACCACCGACGGCCTCACCGGGCTGCTCAACCACCGCTCCTTCCAGGCCCGCGCGGACGAGGCCCTCTCCGCGGCGCGGCGCTACGGGCGCAAGTGCTCCTTCGTGCTCACCGACATCGATCACTTCAAGTCGGTGAACGACACCTACGGGCACCCGACGGGCGACATGGTGCTCAAGGGCGTGGCGCGGATCCTCCGCCAGCAGGTGCGCGACTCGGACATCGTGGCGCGCTACGGCGGCGAGGAGTTCGCGATCATCATGCCGGAGACGGATCCCGCCGGCGCACGGGTGATCACCGAGCGCATCCGCGAGGCCATCGCCGCGGAGATCTTCCAGACCGAGATGGGGCCCCTGAAGGTCACCATGTCGCTGGGCATCGCCACCTCGCCCGACGACGCGCAGGAGAAGCAGGCGCTGATCGATCTGGCGGACCAGTGCCTCTACCACGCGAAGCGGAACGGCCGGAACCAGTCCGTCACCGTGGCGCAGATGAAGGGCGGGGCGCGCCTGAAGGCCGCCGAGAGCGCCTGACGGCCGGCGCCCGGAGCCAGCCCGCTTGCTCTCTGGGGGTAAGCCGATATGGGGGACGGTCCCGCTCGGGGCCTCTGCGCACCACCTCCGGTTCCAGATCCGCTCTCGGGCTTTGCGAAGAAGCGGAGTGAATCGTGAAGCTGATCCCGTTTGTCCTGGTTGCGTGCCTTGCCCTGGTCGGTTGCCCCGGTGGAGAGGACGTTGAGGAGGAAGAGGGTGGAGGCCCTGCGGCGCCCCTCTGCGCTGAACCCGAGTCCATCCCCCGCAGCGTGAAGACCCACCTCGACGTGGGGGTGAAGTGCCGGAACGTGGTGGTGTCCGCGCAGGTCTCGGTCTCCAACGACGGAAAGCTGAAGTTCGCGCCCGGAACAACGGTGACGTTCGCCTCGGGCGCCGGCCTCCGGTTCGACGGCGGCATCATCGAAGCGGTCGGAACCCCCGATGCGCGCATCACCTTCAAGGGCGAGGAGACCGTGCCCGGCTTCTGGCGGGGCATCACCCTCTACAAGGCGGCGAGCACCCAGAACGTGCTCGAGCACGTGATCATCGAGTCCGCTGGAAGCGCGGCTTCGACCTACGCGGACGCGCCCGGTGGGCTCACCGTCCAGGACGACTCGCGGCTTCAGGTGCGGAACACCGTGCTGCGGAAGAACGCGGGCTACGGGATCGTGCTGGAGGGCTCGCAGATCAGCGCCTTCGCCAACAACGAGCTGACCGAGAACGCGCTCGGCGCGGCGCACGTGCACGTGAACTCGGTGGGCCAGCTGCTGCCCGAGAACAACTACGCCGGCAACGCGGTGGACGAGGTGAAGGTGACCGGCGGGGGCCTCAAGGTTCCCGTCACCTTCCACGACGTCGGCGTGCCCTTCGTCACCCGGTCCATCGAAGTCCAGACCAACGGCCGGATGAAGATCGAGCCGGGCACGGAGCTCCGCTTCGAGGCGGGCGCAGAGTTGCACCTGACGGGCGGCATCCTCGAGGCCCGCGGGACCGCCGAGGCCCCCATCCTCCTCGTGGGCGCGGAGACGACGCCGGGGTTCTGGAAGGGCATCGGGCTGCACAGCTCGGCGAGCACCGAGAACATCCTGGACCACGTCCGGATCTTCGACGCGGGCAGCGCGAAGTTCACCTACGCGGACCACGTCAGCAGCATCTACATCGACGCGGGCACCGACCGGCTGGTGATCCGGAACACGACCATCGGCCGGGGCAAGGGCTTCGCGCTCCAGACCCGCCAGCGGGACGTCCGGCTCCCCGAGTTCTCGAACAACGTCCTCACCGGGCATGAGCTGGGCGCGGCCTTCGTGTCCGCCGCCACGGCCAACGACCTCGACGCCGGGAGCTCCTACAAGGGGAACGCGGTGGGCAGGGACGTCGTGGTGATCGACCCGGTGGAGCTGCGGAGCCCGTCCACCTGGCGGGCCCTCGACGTGCCGTACCGGGTGGAGGGCGCGCAGACGATCGGCGCCGGTGGACACCTGACGATCGAGGCCGGCACCGAGGTCCAGTTCATCAGCACCGGCTCGCTGGACGTCAACGCCACCACCGGTCAGCTCAACGTCCGGGGAACCGCAGAGGCACCCGTCCTCCTGACCCCTACCCCGGACAACGCCCACTGGAAGGGTGTGCGCATCGGCAGCAGCAACACGAACAACAGCATCGCGCACACCCGGATCAACGCGGGTGGAGCGACACCCTTCACCTATTTCAACTCGGGGAACGGCGGGAACCTGGTGGTGGACTCGAGCCGGGTCGAGCTCACCGCGGTCCGGCTGAGCAACGGCAACAACTACGGGCTGGCGGTGCGAGGCGACCACCAGATCCGCGGCTGCGACGAGATCACCTACTCCGACAACGCCAGCGGCACCGTGTTCGGGACGCCCTCCTGCAACTAGACCGGGCGCGCGCGGACGGGGCACGCCCCGCTCCGCGTGCCCCGCCTTGCGCCCCACAGCGCCAGGGCCAGCAGCATCACGCCTACCGATGAGCCAGGCGCACTCCCGCAGCCGCAACCGGATGTCGGCGGGAGCGGCGCGGGCTCCGGCTGCTCCGGCGCGGCGAGGCGCTCGAGGTAGACGGTGACGTCCCCGGAGGTGTGCACGCCATCTTTGGCCCTCGCGAGGAAGCTGTCGGTCCCGGTGAACGACGGATCCCTCGGCGTGTAGACGAGGTCCGGCCACTGGCCCTCGAGCGATCCGTGCTCCGGCTGGGTGACGATCTCGATCGACACCGGATCGCCCTGTGCGTCGAGACCTCGCAACGGCAGCGGCGTGGGCTCTGCTGCGGCGACGGGGTACGGGCCCGGATCGACCAGCGGCTCGGGGAACGCCACCGTCGTGCCCTCGTAGCCGGTGAAGAGGCCGCACTCGTAGAGCGTGAACGCCACGCAGCGCTTGAAGTTCTTGCGGTGCGCGAAGAGGTATCCGCCCTCCGCCGCGGGCGCGAACGCGTCGAACTCCGGCGAGAGGTCGCGCGGGGTCTCCGCGGGAAGGCCGCTGATCAACCGGACCCATCGCGGGCTGGCGTCCGGGCCCGACAGGAGCAGGGGAATGCCTCCGTTCTGGACCAGGCTGCGGGGGGCCGCGAGCGTCTGAAGCCGCTTGGAATCGCCCGCGCGCCACGCGCCATCCACACGCTCCAGCACCACCGAGTGCACGGTCCAGTCTTCGCGCTCCAGGACCATCGTGCACCGGGAACCTTCGCAGGCGAGCCGCACCGAACGCGCGGAGGGACCCACGGGCTCGGGCTGGCCGACGGCGCCGTCCGCATCCACGACGATGAGCGCGATCCGATCGCTCAGCCGCGCGACGACGAGGAACCCGCCCTGCTCGACCCACAGGGTCAGGCACCCGTCCGCGCTCCACCGGCGAACGCAACGAGATGGCCGCCCGCGCCGTCTGACGCCAGCCCGGTCCGATAGGACGCCGGCGAGCTGAAGTGCGCGACGGGCGGGGCGATCCGCTCGGCGAGCGGCGAGATGCGCGCGATGAAGTCGTAGCTCGGGAGACCGCTCTCGTAGGTGAGGAGGTAGCTGCTCCCGTCCCACGCGACGTTGACGCGTGACGCACGGACCGGCGCTTCACCGGGAGGGAGGAGGGAGGTTCCAAGCACCAGCGCGAGCGCGATCGCCGTCATCCCGAGGAGGCTATCAGCGATGGCGGTGAGGCCGTGCGTGCAGTAGATGCTCGCCGGGGGGTGGGCATGTACGACGACGTGATCATCGACGGCAGGAGGTCGACCCGAGCGGGCGCTGTCGTTCCGGCCGCCGCGGAGGTCGTCTGAATGGGCCAGGCGCGCGTGCTGGTCGTCGGAGCGGGCGCTGTCGGCCAGGTCTTCGGACACCACCTCGTTCGAGCGGGCGCAGACCTCACCTTCTTCGTCCGCGAGCAGTACCGGGAGAGGACCGCGCAGGGCTTCGGCCTCTACCGCCTCCGCCTCACCGGCGCGCCCGAGCCGCTGCGCCTCGAGGGCTTCAACGTGGTGTGCAGCGCCGAAGAGGTCGCGGCGACGCGCTTCGATCAGATCTATCTGGCGCTGCCTTCGCAGGCGCTGGCCGGCGCGTGGATGACGGAGCTTGCCGCGGCGGGAGGTGACGCGACGTGGATCTCGATCCAGCCCGGCCCCGATGATCGCCAGGCGCTGCTCACGGCGGGCGTGCGTCCCGAGCGGCTCGTCTCCGGGATGCTCTCCCTGGTCAGCTATCCCGCACCGCTTCCCGGCGAGACGCGCATCCCGCGCGAAGGGACGGCGTTCTGGCATCCGCCGCGGGTGCCGACGCTGCTCTCCGGTCCGGCCGAGCGGCTCGACCCCGTGCTCGCGCTGCTCGAACGCGGAGGCTTTCCCGCGCGGCGCCACCCCGACGTGGACCGCGAGGTCTCCTTCTTCACCGCCGTGCTGCTGCCGTACCTCGCCGCGCTCGAGCTCTCCGGTTGGTCCCTGCGAGCGCTCCTCCGGGGCCGCGCAATTCGGCTCGGCGCGGCTGCAGCGCGGGAGGCCTCGGCGATCATCGCGGCCGACAAGGGAGTCGCGCCCACGCTCCCCGCGCGGCTTGCGGGACGCGCAGTCCTCGTCCGGAGCGGCTTGTGGCTGGCGGCGAAGCTGGCACCGTTTCCGCTCGAGCCCTACCTCCGGCTGCACTTCACCAAGACCCGGGAGCAGACGCTGTTCATCCTCGAGGGACTTCGGGAGAAGGGCGTTCGAGAGCACCTGCCCACGCCGGCGCTCGATGCGCTGCTTCTGGGTGCCCGCGCGCCCGGCGCCGTCCGATGACCATCATGCTGGGCGGGCGGGCATCCTCGACGGCACGATCACCGGGCGGCCAGCCACGTGCCCCGCGGACAGACAGGCCTCTGCCGCCGGGCCGGGGTAGACTGGCACCGCCCATGGGCATCCGCGGAAAGCTCGTGCTCCTCGTCGCAGGTCTGGTGGCCGCCACCGTGCTCGGTGTCGCGTTCACCGTGACGGACCTGCAACGTCTCGAGCAGACCGAAGAGTTGCGACAAGGCCACGAGCTGCTCCTCGAGGCGGTGGGCGCCACCGCGGCCGTCTACGTCGCCCAGAACGACATGGCCGGGCTCGACGCTCTGGTGGCGAACATCAGCGGCCAGCGGAAGCTCGATCCGGATCTGCTGGAGCTGGGGGTGATCTCGCCGGACGGCACCGTGCTCGCGCACTCGGATCCCACCCGCTTCAACGAGCGGCTGGACGATCCGTTCACCCGGCAGGCGCTCGCCAGCGAAGGCCCGGTCTTCCTGCGCGAAGGCGACGTGATGCGGCACGCGGTCCCCTCCCGCGCCGGCCTCCGGTGGGGCACGGTGATCGCCAGCTACTCGCTCAAGCGGCTGGACCTGGGCGTCTCCCGCGCGCGGACCGCCTGGTTCTTCGGCGCGGCGGTGCTGGGACTGGTGGTGAGCCTCGTGCTGCTCATCGGGCTCGACCGGCTCGTGGTCGTCCCGGTGAAGAAGCTGCGCAGCGTGGCGCGGATGATGGGGGAAGGTCAGCTGAACGCGCGCGTCCCGCCGCTGGGCTCGGGCGAACTCGGAGAGCTGGGCGACACCTTCAACCGGATGGCCCAGGCGCTGCTCGCCGAACGCGAGAACCTCGAGCGCAAGGTCGAGGAGCGCACCCGCGAGCTGCGCGAGGCCAACGAGCGCCTCGAGACCATGGCCGTCACCGACGGGCTCACCGGCGTCTTCAACCACCGGCGCTTCAAGGAACTGCTCGCGCAGGAGACCCTGCGCAGCACCCGCAACAAGCGCCCCTTCTCGCTGCTGATCCTCGACGTGGACCACTTCAAGCGCTTCAACGACGCGCTGGGGCACCCGGCGGGGGACGAGCTGCTGCAGAAGCTGTGTCACACGCTCGAGGGCGAGCTGCGCGGCACGGACCTGCTGGCGCGCTACGGTGGCGAGGAGTTCGTGATCATCCTCCCCGACACCGACAAGCCGCTGGCCACCCACGTCGCCGAGCGGCTGCGCGAGGCGGTGGAACGCGACCTGAACGGCGCCTGGGCCCAGCCGGTCACCGTCAGCGTGGGCCTTGCCACCTTCGCCTCCGACGGCGAGACCCCGGACGGGCTGATGGTCGCCGCAGACCAGGCGCTCTACGAGGCCAAGCGCGCAGGCCGCAACCGGGTGGTGGCCGCCCGAACCGTGCTGGAGAAGACGGCGTGACCCGCGCAGGGCAGGGGAACCTCCTGCTCACCGGCGCGCTCCTGCCCCTTCTCCTGTGCGCCCTGGTCTCCGGCTGCCGGGACCCAAGACCCCTTCCGCCTCCCCCCAACCCTGCAGCGCCCGAGGAGGTGGCGGACCTCGCGCAGGCGGCGCCGTTCACCCCGCCCGAGGGGTTCACCCGCCTGCGCCTCGTCGCCACGCCCTACCTCGAGCCCCAGCTCCTCCTTCGCTCGCACGAGCCGCTCGCCGCCCACCTCTCCGAGCGCCTCGGCGTGCCGGTGGAGCTGGTGCCCGCCCGGACCTACGACGAGGTGGGAGACCTGCTGCGCCGCGGCGAGGCGGACCTCGGCTCCTTCAGCCCCCTCGCCTACGTCCGGGCGCGCGCGAAGGACGAGGGCCTCACCCCGCTGGCGAGCGTGATCGCGGACGGCTCGGCCACCGCCGCCGGCTACATCGTCGTCCGCGCCGAGGGCGGCATCACCTCCCTCGAAGACCTGCGCGGCAAGCGCTTCGCCTGGGTCGATCCCTCGTCCACCTCCGGCTTCCTCTATCCGCGCGCCCTGCTGCTTCAGCGCGGGCTCGATCCGGACGTGTTCTTCGGCGAGACCGCCTTCCTGCGCAGCCACGACGCCGCGCTGCTCGCGGTGCATCGCGGCGAGTTCGACGCCACCGCCACCTACCAGGGCGCGCTGCCCGCGCTGCAGCGCTCGGCCGGCATCGACCCGCTCGAGTTCCGCATCGTGGCCAAGACGCTCCGCGCCCCCAAGGACGTCTTCTGCGCCCGCAGCGGCCTGCCCCCCGAGGTCCAGGACCGGCTCCGGCAGGTGCTGCTCGCGCTCTCGGTGCAGGATGGGAAGGGCCGGGCGATCCTCGGCCCGCTCCGGGTCAACGGCTTCATCCCCGCCGACGACGCGCTCTACGACGAGGTGCGCCAGGTGGACGAGGCGCTGGCGACCTCGCGGTGATTGCCCTTCACACCAGCGGAGCCGGCGTGCCTTCCGCCCCGGTCCGGCTTCGCGTGACCCTGAGCGCCGCGCCCGAACCTGCCCTTGTCGAAGAGGCCCGGCGCGAGGCGGTGCGGCTGGGTGTTCCGTTCGTCCCGCGCCGCGCCGGGGCGCCGCTGCACCGGATGCTGGAGGAGGAGGGCGACGTGATGCTCGTGCTCGAGCGCGCGCACGTCTCGCTCTGGGACCGGCACGGGAGCGTCCGCTGGAGCCCGGGCATCGCCGCGCTGCGCCTGCTGGCGCTGGAGCGGGGAGACCCCGACAACCTCGTGGCCGCGGCGCAGCTTCGGGAAGGGGACTCGGTCCTGGACTGCACCCTGGGGCTGGGACAGGACGCGCTGGTGGCGGCGCGCGCGGTGGGCACTTCGGGACGGGTGGTGGGAATCGAGGCCAGCCCGCCGTTGCACGCGCTGGTGAGCGCCGGACTGCGCCGGTTGGGAACGTTGCCCTCTTCCGGTCCGGTTCAGACGGTGCGCGGCGACGCGGGCAAGCTGCTGGCCCAGGCGGCGCCGAAGAGCGTCGACGTCGTCTTCTTCGACCCGATGTTCGGCCGCCCGAAGAAGGCGCAGCCGGCGTTCGAGATGCTCCGCCGCTACGCCGAGCACGCGCCGCTCACGCCCTCCATGCTGGAGGAGGCGAAGCGGGTGGCGCGACGCGCGGTGGTGGTGAAGGCCGCCCGGCACTCGGACGACCTGCGCAAGCTGGGCCTCTCGCCGCTGCCCACCAGCCGCTACAGCGCGGTCTGCTGGGCCCGCGTGGACGTGGGCTGAGTCTTCCAGGCCAACCCCAGCCGCGCGCCGAAGAGCGCGAGCTGCGCCCGGTTCTCCTGCGCCAGCTTCCGGTAGAGCGCGGTGACGTGCGACTTCACCGTCCGCTCACAGACCCCGAGGTGCGCGGCGATCTGCAGGTTGTCCAGCCCGGAGGCGATGTACCCGAGCACCTCGCGCTCGCGAGGTGAGAGTGCCTGCGCGCGCGGCAGGAACTCGTCGAACGGGGAGGTGCCGTACACGGGGCGCTCGCGGTCCGGCGCCGCCTGCAGGAGCGACTGCACCGCGCGGGTGAGCTCCGCCGCGACCTCGTTCGCCTCGCCCCAGACGTAGGCGCTCGCCCCCGCCCGGAACGCTGCGCCGATCAGGTGGGCCGCCCCCGAGGCGCTCCACGCGACGTGTGGCGTCTCCGGCAGGCGCCTCACCGACGCCTCCAGCATCACAGTCCCGTCCTCCGCGCGAACCCCCACGACCGCGACGTCCGGTGCGCTCTGCGCGTCCGGTTCCGCCACCTCCGTGATCAGACCCGCGGCCTCCAGCGACTGACGGAACAGCACCAATGCCTCGGGCTCCATCTGCAAGCGCACGAGCTTGCGACTCGAATCCCGAGATCCGTTCGACGACTCCATGTGTCCCACCCCCTGGTTTGCGCCGGTGAAGCCCCTCACCGGGCATGAACCATTTTGGCCAGCTCTCAACGCGAAGCGTCGTCAGTGTCGTGCGATGCCGCGCCGCGTGGAAGCTGCCCCCTGGGGAAGGCGCTAAAGGGGCCTATTCATTCGGCTACTGCATTGGCCGGAGCGTCGTCGTTCGGCCTTGTCGTCCGCGTTGACAACCCTCCGTTGCGCTCGTGGGGCATCGTGTCCCGCGGCGAGCGGAAATAATGGACCGGGGAGTAGTGCAGGAAGTTCGAAACCCGACTCGTGTAGAGGCAGGCGTACTTCTCGACCTGCTCGCCGAACTTCGAGTTCTCCTTCCCCTCCTTGAACATGAGGCCCCACCAGGGGTTGAAGCCGCTCTCCACGTCCTCCTCGATCGTCTGCGCGAGCGCGAGGGACTCCTTGTGCGAGCGCCGCAGCACCTCCAGCTCCCCCTTGAGCCGGCGCCGCTCCTCCTCCAGCACCGCGCGCTCTGCCGCGTCCGGCTCGCGCTCCAGCCTGCGCTCGCAGCCGTTGAGGGCGGACTTGCGCAGGGCGATCTCGTCGTCGAGCCGCTCCAGCGTGGACTCGATCTCGGCGAGCCGGAGCATCTCCTCGCGGCGGCTGTCGGTGTAGGCGATCTCGTCCTCGATCTCCTGGACGATCATGCAGGTGCGCCACAGCGACGTCTTCTTCGACTTGAGGATGTCCCCGAAGATGTGGTCGCCCACGTAGATCACCGAGTCCCCGCCGATCCCCACCATCTGCTCGAGGTCCACGAGGTTGCCGCCCTGGTAGACCTTGCCGCGATCGAGCGTCTTCGCCTCGCCGAGGATCTCGTTGCGGTCGTTGGTGCCGTCCACCTCGAGGAAGGGATGCTGCTCGGTGAAGAAGTCGGGCTTGCGCGCGCCGGTGATCACCAGGTCGAAGTAGTTCCGCCACGACGGGTACTCGGGCAGCACGCCGTCGAGCAGGTAGCCCATCACCGCGTCGGTGTAGTCCCACAGCGAGTTGGTGAGGATGAAGAGCTTCTTCCCCGCCGAGCGGAGCTTGTGCAGCGCCGGCCCCAGCTCCGGATCCTTGAAGATGTAGTGCGACAGATCCTTGCGCATCTCGCGCTTGAGCGAGTCGTCGCGGTGGATGGTGTCGATCGCCTCGCGGATGTCGTCGTAGAGCTTCGCGTAGTCCACCGCCTGCCCCCGGCCTTCGAGCAGGTCGATGATCCCGGCGAACATGCAGGCCTCCGGGAGGGCGAAGAGGGTGTCGATCCAGGCGTAGCGGGGCGCGCGCTTGCGCACCTGCTGGTCGCGGTAGAGGCGCTGCCAGGTCTCCTTGTCCAGCGGCTTGCGGCCATGCCACGCGCGGCCCACGTAGCCGTACCGGTCCATCTTGATGAGGTTGCCGGCCTCCTTGTCCACCAGCAGTCCGCGCATGCCGAACTGGTGGTCGTAGGCGATGGTCCCCACCTGCGCGGGGTAGCCGTAGTCGCGCACCAGCCGCTCCAGCGTCATCTCGAACGAGAGCTGCTCGATCCGGCGCATGTGGTAGATGGCCAGCGTGTAGTCCATGTCGAAGCCGCACAGCTCCACCCGTCCCAGGCGGAGGTTGCGGTTGACGAAGATCTG
>CAZCWA010000105.1:0-12966 GCA_964502265.1 uncultured Myxococcaceae bacterium
AGGACGCGATGAGCACGGCCGGATCGCCCGCGCGCCGCTCGCCCATCTTCACCGGGATGTCGCGTCCGGTGACCTGCCGCGCGCAGTCGATGACCTCCTTCACGCTGTAGCCGTCTCCGCCGCAGCCGAGGTTGTAGATCCCGCTCCCCTTCCCGTGCGTCAGCGACCTCAAGGCCAGCACGTGCGCCTGCGCGAGATCGATGACGTGGATGTAGTCGCGCACGCAGGTGCCGTCCGCGGTGGGGTAGTCGTCGCCGAAGATGGTGATGTGCTCGCGCCTGCCCGCCGCGGCCTGGAGCACCAAGGGGATGAGGTGCGTCTCCGGATCGTGCAGCTCGCCGCACCGCTCGCTGGCCCCGGCCGCGTTGAAGTACCGCAGGCTCACCCACCGAAGCCCGTGGGCGCGCTCCCACCAGCGCAGCGCGTTCTCGAAGGCGAGCTTCGTCTCGCCGTAGGTGTTCGTGGGCTGGGTGGGGAAGGTCTCGTCGATGGGCTGCTGCGCGGGCTCTCCATAGACCGCCGCGGTGGAGGAGAAGACGAGCCGCTCCACGCCCGCGCCCTGCATCGCCTCGAGCAGGCTGAGGCCTGCGACCACGTTGTTGCGGTAGTACTTCGCCGGGTCCTTCACCGACTCGCCCACCAGCGAGTCCGCCGCCATGTGCACCACCGCCTGGATGCCGTGGATGACCAGCGTCTGCTTCACCAGCGCCGTGTCCATCAGGTCGCCCTCGACGAAGCGCGCACCCTCCGGGACGGACTCGCGGTGCCCCTTGTAGAGGTTGTCGAAGACCACGACCTCGTCACCTTCGCGAAGCAGCTCCTCGGTGACCACACTTCCGATGTAACCGGCGCCGCCGGTGACCATGATGCGCATCGATGTCCACCCTCCCTTGGGAGAGCGTAGCCGTTGATTGCCGCGCGTCTCTCTGGAATCTAGGGAGCGTGAACGCCCAAGACCTTGCCGAGCTGAACGATCCCTCCCTCGCGCGTGATGGCTTCGACGCCGAAAGCTTCCACGCGCTGCTCGCGCGCTTCCACCGCGGCGAGCTGGTCTCCGCACCCGAGCTGACCGGCGCCATCGAGCCGCTGCAGGACGGCGACATCCTCACGCTGCCGGCCCGCGGCACCCCCGAGGAGGCCGAGTTCCGCACCCTGGGCGAGCACGCCTTCCGCGACGGCGCGGTGGCGGGCCTGGTGGTCGCGGGCGGTGCGGGCACCCGCTTCGGCGGCGGCGTGAAGGGGCTGGTGCCGGTGCTGGGCGAGCAGACCTTCCTCGACATCAAGCTCTCGGAGGCCCGCGCGCTGGCGCAGAAGTTCGGCAAGCCGGTGCCGATGGCGCTGATGACCTCGTTCATGACCCACGACGACATCGCGAAGCACCTCCAGCAAAAGGGGCTCGCCGATGACGTGTACCTCTTCAGACAGCGCATGCTCCCGCGCCTCACCGCGAAGGGCGGGCTGTGGCGCGACGCGGAGGGCAAGCCGTCCTTCGCGCCTTCCGGCCACGGAGACTTCTTCCGCGCGCTGCGGGAGAGCGGGGTGGGCGCGGAGCTCCGCCGGCGGGGCGTCAAGTACCTCTACTTCTCCAACGTGGACAACCTCGGGGCCACGCTGGATCCGGTCGTGATCGGGATGCACATCCGCCAGGGCCGGCCGATGACCGTGGAGGTCACGCCGCGGAAGAACCCCTCCGGCGCGCTGGACGCGGGCGCAGCGCCGGTGCGGCTCAACGGGCTGCTGCAGCTCGTGGAGAAGGTGGACCCCACGCAGCACGCGTTCATCTCCACCAACAACATCACCTTCGACCTGGCGAAGATCCTCGATACGCCGCTGCCCATCCCCTACCGCGTGGTCTCGAAGAAGGTGGACGACCAGCCGGTGGTGCAGCTCGAGCAGGTGACCGCCGAGGCCAGCAGCCTCACCGACACGGAAGGAAAGGCCGTGCTCCCCGCCGCCTTCATCGAGGTGGAGCGCGTGGATCCCCAGACCAGCCGCTTCGAGCCGGTCAAGGCGCCGGACGATCTGCCCCGGGTCGCCGCGCGCCTCGCCGGACGCACCAGGTCGTAGCAGCGACGGGGCTGTAGCGGCCTGTGGCCGGGAAGTTGCGGGCGCCCCGGAGCGGCCTCACCATCACCCACCCGGTGAGCTGAGGTGAGGTCGACCATGCAAGAGCGTCTCGAGCGAGTTCCTTTTCCCCGCCCCGTCCACGTCTCCTTCCTCGCCGACGGTGAAGGCCTCGGCGAGCAGTCGGTGCGCGTGGAGGCCGAGAACCTGTCGCACGGCGGCATGTTCGTCCGCACCGGGGAGCAGCCGGAGCTTGGCTCCGCCGTCTCGGTCGGACTTGAGGCACGCGGGAAGATCTTCCCCTTCGCCGAGGGCGAGGTCGTCTGGTTCAAGGAGCCGCTCGGGGCGCGGCCTCCGGGGTTCGGCGTCCGGTTCACGAAGTTCCTCAACCCCCGCTCCCCCGAGCTGATCGAGCACATCTTCGACCGCGCGCTGGCGGTGCAGCAGGACGTCCAGGCGGAGCTCGCACAGGCGGAGCCGGAGGCCGAGCCGGTCGAGCCCGTGGCTCCGATCGAACCCGCCGAGTCCGCGCCTGGTAGGTGGAGCCTGCTCTCGCAGCCGATTGCGGACCTGACGCCGGAGGAGCGGGAGGCGGACGAAGAGCCGCTCTCGTTCGGCGCACAGGAGGCGGCGCCGGCGCTCGAGGCGGACTGGGCAGTGGAGGTGGAGGACGCGCCGCTGCGCCCGTCTGCGGTGCTCGATCCGCGGAGCCGCTGGATCGCCGCCGGGGCCGTGCTGGCGCTGCTGCTCGTCGCCGCGCTCGGGGGCGTGTTGGCCGCGCAGTGGAGCGTCTCCCAGCAGCAGCCCGAGGAGGGCCGGCAGATCATCGCCGCGCCGCCCTCCCCTGCTTCCGCTGAGGCCCTCGTCCCGGTCGACGTCGTGCCCGAACCCGCTCCGGCTCCTGCGCCCACGCCCGTCGTCGCCGCACCGGTCGCAGCGCCGGTGGCAGCGCCGGTCGCAGCGCCGGTCGTCCCTGCCGCGCGCCCTGCGCCTCCGGCGCCTGCGGTGAAGGCCGCGCCGCCTGCGCCGAGCGGGACCGCACGCCTCCCGTCGGGGGGCGCGCAGACCGTGAGCTGGAAGCAGTCCGGCAACACGATCGAGGTGAGCGTTGCGCTCGCGGACGGCGCGCGCATCGATCGGGCGTTCGCGCTCAGCGGGCCCTCGCGGCTGGTCATCGACATCGACCGGGTGAAGCCCTCCGGCAGCGTGGAGGTGAAGGGCGATGGTTCGCTCGTTCGTTCGGTGCGCGTGGGGCAGCGTGAGAACGGGACGCGGCTGGTGCTCGATCTCTCCCGTCCCGCCTCTGGCGCCGAGGCGAAGGGCCGTACCGTGCGCGCGACGCTCGGCCGCTGAGCGGACGGCACGGCAGTGAAGCCGGCCGCCTCCGCGCGCGGCGCGATAGGCTCCGCGTCATGTGCGGCCGCTACACGCTGAAGACCTCCCCCGTCGAGCTGCAGAACGAGCTCGGCGTCATCATCGACGAGGCCACCGCCCAAGCGATGCGGCCCCGCTACAACATCGCGCCCACGCAGCGGGTCGCGGTGGTGCGCAACGACGGGCGCAACCAGGTGGAGCTGTTCCGCTGGGGCCTCATCCCGTCGTGGGCGAAGGAGGCGGCGGTCGGCAACAAGATGATCAACGCGCGCGCCGAGACGCTGGCAGAGAAGCCGTCGTTCCGCGTGCCCTTGCGCAAGCGGCGCTGCGTCGTGCTCGCGGACGGGTTCTTCGAATGGCGGGTGGACGGGAAGCGGAAGCAGCCGATGTACATCCGCCTCGGCTCGAAGCGGCCGTTCGCGCTGGCCGGGCTGTGGGAGAGCTGGCGAGATCCTTCGGCGCCCGGGTCCGAGGTGGTGCACACCTGCACGCTCATCACCACCACGCCCAACGCGTTCATCTCCACGCTGCACGACCGCATGCCGGTGATCCTCCCGAAGGAGCGCATCGCCGAGTGGCTCGCGCAGGATCCGAAGGAGCCCGCCGAGGTGCTGCCCCTGCTGAGGCCGTGGGACGGCGAGCCTCTGGAGGCGCACCCGGTATCGACGCTGGTCAACTCGGCGAAGTCGGACCGCCCCGAGTGCATCGAGCCGGACGAGGAGCCCGAGCTCTTCTCCGCGTAGGGGCTTTCGGGCCCCTGCCCGCCCGCCCGCTTCGAAGAGGGCGCGGAGCGGACATTCCCGGCAGCCGTCCCCATCCTTCCTCCAGACCTGACCTGGACACTGGAGGATGGCGTGGACGCACTGAAGCTCCTCATGGATCAGCACCGGGAGACCGAGCAGCTCTTCAAGGCGTACTTCGAGACGGAGGAGGAGGACGCGCGGAACCGCAAGCTCCTCTTCCTGCAGATCGCAGACTCGCTCGCGGCGCACGCGACGATCGAAGAGACGCACTTCTATCCGGCGGTGAAGGAGCGGTCGAAGGACCAGGAATCGGACGTGCTCGAGTCGCTGGAAGAGCACCTCGCGGTGAAACGGATCCTGTCCGACCTGCTCGACATGCAGCCGACGGATCGGATGTTCGACGCGAAGATGACGACGCTCAAGGAGATGGTCGAGCATCACGTGGGCGAGGAGGAGAAGGAGATGTTCCCCGAGGTCCGCAAGCTCTTCAGCAAGGAGGAGCTGGAGGAGCTGGGGAAGGCGATGGAGGACACCCTCGCCGAGCTGATGGCCGAAGGTGAGCCCAGCGAGGACATCCCCAAGCAGACCAACAAGGCGCCGCGGATCTAGCGCACCGTGGTGAGGCGGAGGTCGCGGGCCCACACGGCCCCGCCCTCCCGCTTTGCCGCCTCTCGCGCGCCGTCGAGGAGCGATGCGAACGCCGCCTCGCCCAGCGCGGGGCCCGCGAAGGACAGCGACCGGAGCACGCCCTCGAGCTGCGCGTCATCGAGCGGGAGGTCGTGCCGGAAGACCTCTGTCTCCCGCTCGAGCGAAGGCGAGTCCCGCATCGCGAGCACGAGGAGTTGTTCGCGGGCCGCGTCCAACGACGAGCGGCGCGCGCGCGGGTTCAGCGTGGCGAGCAGCCGTGAGATCTCGTCCATGAAGGGCGTGGAAGCGAAGTGCGGCTCCACCACCGCCACCGCTCCGCCAGGCGCGCGGATCCGTGCGGCTTCGTGGCCGGCCCGCTCCGGATCGAGCCAATGCAGGGCGTCCGCGACGACGACGAGACCGCACGCGTTGGTTGGAAGCCCCGTCTCCTCCGCGGCGGCGTGGACGGGGCGAAGGCGCTTCAGCGCTTCGGCCGGAAGCTCCACCTGCGCGCGCGTTTCGAGCGACTGCAGCATCGCGCGCGCCGGCTCCACTGCGTAGACCTCGAGGCCTCGCGCGGCGAGCGGCAGGGCCAGGTGCCCATTGCCCGCGCCCACGTCTGCGACGACCCCGCCCCTGTCCTGCGCGAGCGCCGCGAGCCGATCGATGAGCGGCTCCGGATAACCCGGCCGGTACCGGTAGGCGTCCGCCAGCCGGTTGAAGACCCAGCGCGCGTCGTCCGACGGATGAACGCCTCTGCGACCCATTTGCACGGGCCGGTATACAAGAAGCGCCGTGAACCTCCTCCTCCTCCTCCCGGAGGACCTCGTCCAACCGGAAGGCGACCTCGCCCGGCTCGAAGGCCGCAGGCTCCAGCACGCGCGTGAGGTGCTCCGCGCGGCCCAGGGCGACGTGCTGCGCGTCGGGATGCTCGGCGGAAAGATGGGCGCAGGCGAAGTGCTCCGGCTCGACCGTGAGGTGCTGGAGCTGAGGGTCTCGTTCACCGATCCGCCGCCGCCGCGGGCGCACGTGGATCTGCTCCTCGCCATCCCGCGGCCCAAGGCGCTGAAGAAGGTGCTGCCCGCGGTGGCCTCGCTGGGCGTGGACCGCGTCTTCCTGGTGAACGCCGCCCGGGTGGAGAAGAGCTACTTCGACTCGAAGGTCCTGGCGGACGCGTTCCTGGACGGGCTCTTCGAGCTGGGCCTCGAGCAGGCACGAGACACGGTGCCGCCGAAGCTCTTCGTGCGCGAGCGCTTCCGGCCGTTCGTCGAGGACGAGCTGGACGGGCTGCTGCGAGAAGAACGGGTGACCCGGCGCCTGCTCGCCCACCCGCTCGCGGAAATCACCGCCCACGGACTCCCCGCGCTGGGCCCGACCGAACGCGTGGCGCTGGCCGTCGGCCCCGAAGGCGGCTGGGTCCCGTTCGAGGTCGATCTGCTGCGCCAGTTCGGCTTTCATCCCTTCTCGATCGGGCCGCGGATCCTGCGGGTGGAGACCGCGGTCGCTACACTTCTGGCGCACGTCGACGCGCGCCGCTCCTTGCACGCTCAACCCTCTCGAGGCTCCCCGACATGACCTTCCAGAAGGACAACTCCCCCGTCACCTCCGAGCCGCAGGCCACGCCCGAAGCGCGTCCCGCCAGCCACGACAGCGCCAACCCGCCCGCGCTGCTGGCCTTCATGACGAGCGACTGGAAGCCGAAGGGCAAGAAGCTGCCGGCGAAGATCAAGGGCGCGTCCGCGTTCGCGCGCCGCCGCAAGGAGCTGTCCGCGCGCTTCCCTGGCGAGTGGCTGGTCATCCCCACCGGCCACGAGAAGGTCCGCGCCAACGACACCCACTACCGCTTCCGGCCGGGGACCGACTTCTACTACCTCACCGGCAACGCCGAGCCGGACTGCGTGCTGGTGCTCGAGCCCCTCGCGGCGGGCGAGGGCGCAGGTCACAAGGACGTGCTCTTCGTGGAGCCGAACCCGGGCAAGACCGACGCGACCTTCTTCACCGACAGGGTGAAGGGCGAGCTGTGGGTGGGTCCTCGGCTGGGGGTTCCGGAGAGCCGCGCCGCGTTCGACGTGCACGAGGCGAAGGGCCTGCCGGAGCTGGCGGACTACCTCACCGCCGCGCGGACCGGCGGCCGGCCGATGCGGGTGCTGCGCGGGATGTCGGCGGCGCTCGACGCGCAGGTGGCGGCGGACGACGCGCTGGACCAGGAGCTCGCCGAGTTCCTCTCCGAGATGCGCCTCATCAAGGACGCGCTGGAGATCCGCGAGCTGGAGGGTGTCATCGCCTCCACCCACCGCGGCTTCGAGGACGTCATCCGGCAGCTCGAGCAGGGCGGGACCGAGCGCCACGTGGAGGGCGTGTTCAACCTGCGCGCGCGCGTGGAGGGCAACGACGTGGGCTACGGCACCATCGCCGCGAGCGGACACCACGCCTGCGTGCTCCACTGGACGCGCAACGACGGGCCGCTGCAGAAGGGCGAGTTGCTGCTGCTCGATGCCGGCGTGGAGGGCAACTCGCTCTACACGGCGGACATCACCCGCACGCTCCCGGTGAGCGGGAAGTTCACGAAGGAGCAGCGCGAGGTCTACGAGCTCGTGCACCGCGCCCAGGCCGCGGCGTTCGAGGCGGTGAAGCCGGGCAACGACTTCCTCGAGCCGAACCGCCGGGCGATGCGCGTGCTCGCCCAGGGTCTGGAGAAGATGGGCATCCTCGAGAGCGCGGAGGAGGCGCTGAAGGACGAGAACCTCTTCTACAAGCGCTACACGCTCCACAACGTGAGCCACATGCTCGGGCTCGACGTGCACGACTGCGCGAAGGCGCGGCAGGAGACCTACAAGTACGGGAAGCTGAAGGCCGGCATGGTCCTCACCGTGGAGCCCGGCCTCTACTTCCAGAAGGACGATCTCACCGTGCCCGCGAAGTACCGCGGCATCGGCGTGCGCATCGAGGACGACGTGCTCGTCACCGCGAAGGGCATGCGCAACCTGTCCGCCGACATCCCCAGCACGTCCCGCGACGTCGAGGTGTGGATGGCCGGGATCTGGAAGGGGACCGCGAAGAAGAAGCCCGTGAAGAAGGCCGTGAAGGCCGTTGCGGCGAAGGTCCGGGGCGCACGCCGCTGAGCCTGTGCCGGCTCAGCCCGGCTGCGTCTGGAACACCCGCTCGCCCTCGCGCGTGTCGGGGACCACGGTGAAGCGGATGCGGCCGATCTCCCGGCCGTCCGGCGCGCGAATCTCCACCCGCCAGGCTCCCGGCGAAGGGTTGGTCCGGCTGGCGAAGATCCGGAAGCCCTCCGCGCGTCCGCCCCGGAGGCCGCCGTAGGTCCAGCTCCCCTGCGCCGTCCAGCCCTTCTCCGGATGGTCGTGGAACCAGTGGAAGTGGATGGGCAGGTTGCCCTTCTGCACCGACACCGGCGCGAACACGCTGGCGAAGATGAAGACCTTGTCGTCCGGACGGTGGAGGAACTGCTGGTCGCCGCGCTCCCAGAACCGCCAGGCCGGGCGCTCGTGCAGCAGCGTGTAGCCGGTCCCGTCCTCGTTGCGCTTCACGTCGTGGAATACGCCGATGTACTGCAAGGACAGGGGCACCGGCGGGATGGCGCCGGCGAAGTACATCACCAACAGCGCCGCCTGGACGCTCGCCGCGGGGAGCGCCACCTGCCGCAGCGCCAGCTTCCGCTCCCCACTCCAACGCACCGCGAGGAGCACCAGCGGCACGAACGGAAGGAGCGCGCCCACCGTCGCCACCACGAAGAGCCAGGCAGAGAGCGTGCCCGCGAGTACCGGCACCAGGTAGCTCAGGTACGCGGCGCAGCAGAGGCTGTAGAGCCCGAAGCGCACCACCGGCCCGAGCCGCTGGAAGCGCGGCAGCTCGTTGAGGACGAGCAGCGCGAACATCACGGCGAGGAAGACGAACGCGGAGATGCTCGAGGCGCTCTTGAAGAAGAAGAGGGCGAACGCGGAGAGGAGGCTTCCCAGGAGGAAGTGTGCGCCCGGCTCGTGCAGGCGCCAGAGGAACCCGAGCCCCCGGGGCGGCTGGACCTCTCGCAGCCGGGTCCACTGCTCGAACCCGAGCAGGAGCCCCAGCACCCCGAGGTAGGCGCCCTGCTGGATCAGCGTGGTGCGGTTGTCGATCCGGTCCAGCGTCACCACGTCGAAGGCGAAGCCGAGCGAGAAGAAGAGCGCGATCTCCGCGCGGGCGTGCTTCTCGCGGAACGCCTGCACCCGCGTCATCAGCGAAGGGGGCGCGTCCGTGCTCGGTGCCGGCAGCTCCGGCGCGGGCGAGGGCGTGGTCATGGGGCTCGTGGGGGAAGAACAAGACGGGCCGCCCGGACCATCACGCGAAAGGTGACGGCGCCCGGCGGCCCGGAACACTCACGGGAAGTCTTCAGCTCCCGGCGATGAGCTGCGCCAGCTCGCCGCGCTCCTCGAGCTCGCGGACGATGTCCGACCCGCCGATGAACTTCCCGCCGATGAAGACCTGCGGGATCGTGGGCCACTGGGTGTAGGTCTTGATGCCGTCCCGCACCTCCGGATCGGCCAGCACGTCCACCGTGTAGACGTCGCCGTGCTGCTTGAGGATCTCCAGCGCCATCGCGGAGAAGCCGCAGCGGGGGAACAGCGCGTTCCCCTTCATGTACATGACCACCTTGTGCTCCGACGTCTCCTTGTCGAAGCGCTCCTTGAGCTGCTCGTTCATCATCTGCCTCCGAACTTCGTCCACTGCTCGGGCGTGTACGTCTTCAGCGCCATCGCGTGAAGCTCGCCCGTCTGGAGCAGCGCCTGCAGCGGTGCGTACACCATGCGGTGCTGCTCGATCATCGTCTTTCCCTCGAAGAGCCCGCTCACCACGCGCGCCTCGAAGTGATCGCCGGTGCCGGTGGTGTCTCGCACCTGCACCTCCGCGCCCGGGAGCGCCTCGACGATCATCCCCTCCAACCTCATCGGATCCAGCATCAGTTCACGCCCTTCGCCTGAAACAACATCGCGGGTTCGACTCCCATACCGCGGAGCGTCTCTTCCCACAGCTGCTCGGGATTTCCATCGAGCACCGCGCCCTGCGTGGCCTCGGTGAAGAGCCAGGCGCCCTGCGCGATCTCCTGCTCGAGCTGGCCTGCGCCCCAGCCCGCATAACCGAGGCAGAACCGCAGCCTCATCCCGCCGCGCTTCAACATCGGCGCGAAGGCATCCATCGTCACGCTGAGGAAGAGACCGGGCAGGACCTCGTGCCGCTCCTCGACCTCCTCCGAGTCGTGCAGCACGAACCCGCGCTGCGGCTCCACCGGCCCACCGATGTAGATGCCCTCGTCCTCGAGCGTCTCCGAGATGTGGAGCTCCTGGCCCTTCGCCACCTCCTTCAGTGACAGCGGCGCCTCCCGGTTGAGCACGAGGCCCATCGCCCCGCCCTCTCCGTGTTCGATCATGAGGATGACCGCCCGGTTGAAGTTGGGATCCCCGAGCTGCGGCATCGCGATGAGGAAGCCTGGCGCCAGAGCGTTCACGGTGGGGAGTCTCACAAGCAGACCCGGTGACCGCAACCACCACGTGCTCGGCGGTGCTAGGGAGGGGGCATGCGAGCGCTCGTCATCACCCGCTACGGCGGCCCCGAGGTGCTGCAACTCCAGGAGTCGGAAGACCCGCAGCCGGGTTCCGGCGAGGTCCTCATCCACGTCGTCCGCGCGGGGCTCAACTTCGCCGAGATCTCCGCCCGCGTGGGCCTCTACCCCGACGCGCCCAAACCTCCGGTGACGGTGGGCTACGAGGTCGCCGGCACCGTGGCGGCGGTGGGCGAGGGCGTGACGAGGGTGAAGCCGGGGCAGCGGGTGCTCGCGCTCACGCGCTTCAAGGGGCACGCGGATCGCGCGGTGGTCGCAGAGCCGTTCGTCACCCCCATCCCGGACGCGATGGGCTTCGACCACGCCGCGGCGCTGCCGGTGAACTACCTCACCGCGTACCACATGCTCTTCTGGGTCCATCAGCTCAGGCCCGGCGCCAGGGTCCTCCTCCACATGGCCGCGGGCGGCGTGGGCCAGGCGGTGATCCAGCTCTGCCGCCAGGTCGAGGGCGTGGAGCTGTTCGGCACCGCGTCTGCGTCCAAGCACCCAATGCTGCGCGAGGGCGGTGTCCAGCATCCGATCGACTACCGCACCCGGGACTACGCGGCGGCGGTGCGGGAGATCACCGGCGGACGCGGCGTCGACCTCATCCTCGATGCGCTGGGCGGGCCCGACTGGGCGAAGAACTACGACCTGCTCGCACCGGCCGGACACCTCATCTGCTTCGGCTGGGCGAACATGGTGGGCGGCCAGAAGCGGAACCTGCTCCACGTCGCGTCACAGCTCACGCGGACGAAGTTCTTCACCCCGATGGGGCTGATGAACGAGAACAGGACCGTGAGCGGCGTGAACCTCGGGCACCTGTGGGGCGAGGCCGCGCTGCTGGCGAAGCACATGGACCGGCTGCTGGAGCTCTACGCCAGGGGAGAGATCGCACCGCTCGTGGACCGCGTGTTCCCGCTCAGCGAGGGCGCGGACGCCCACCGCTACATCCAGGACCGCAAGAACGTGGGCAAGGTCGTCTTCGACTGCACGAAGTAACTCAGTGCCAGCTCTGCCGCGTGGACTTCAGCGCGTCGGCCAGCTCGTCCAGCTCGATGGGCTTGCCGATGAAGAGGTCCGCGCCCACGCCCTTCACCGTGCGCGCCATCGCCGCGTCGCCCAGCCCGCTCATGCCGATGAGCACCAGGTCCGGGAACTTCTCGCGCATGCGGGTCATCAGGCTCGCGCCGCTCTTGCCCGGCAGGTACACGTCGATCAGCGCCACGTCCGGCCGGTGCCGGCGCAACGCGTACTCCGCCTCCTCCGCCGAGCACACCGGCAGCACCTCGTAGCCCCACGTCTCGAGGATCTCCTGCAGCGCCTCGCGGTTGGAGGGATCGTCCTCCACGAGCAGCACCGAACGGCGGACCTCCTCCTTCTGGAGGCGATCCGTCTCGGTCTCTTCGGAGGTCCGGGTCGTCTCTTCGCTGGTCATCGTCACGTCGCTCATGTGCATGTTGAACCTCGGCCTTGATCGAACGCGCGGGAAGGCGGGGGTTCATCCGCGCGGAGTGGCCGCACATGGGGCGGCCGGGCAGGCGTGGCGGGCTTGCCACCTTCGCGAAGCGTGCAGTTCCCCGCTTCAGCGCCGGCCGGAGGCGGCAGCCCGTGAAGCCAGCGTGGCGCTGAGCACCACCAGCACCAGCAGGCCCCACGCAGGGAGCACGATGCGCGCGCCCCCTTCGTAGACGAGGCTCGCGTAGCTGGTGCCCAGGTAGCGGCCGAGGGACATCGGCTCCATCCGCGAGATCCCGAAGAAGGAGACGGTGGACTCGGCGAGGATCGCGGCGGGCACGCGGGTGAGGAAGAGCGCGAGCGCGAACGGCCGCAGCGCCGGCCAGAGGTGGCGGGTGAGCAGGTGCCAGGGTGAAGAGCCCAGCGCGCGCGCGGCGGCGACGTACTCCCGGGACTCGAGCGACGCCAGCCGGTTGCGGAACATGCGCGACGGTCCCGCCCAGCCGATGATCGCCAGCGACACGACCATCAGCACCGCGGGCGAGAGCCGGAGCGACGGGTTCACGTCTCCCAGCATCTGCCCCGCGAGCTGGAGGACCATCAGCACCAGCACGTCCGGCAGCGCGAAGAACGCGTCGGCCAGCCGCATCACCCAGCGCTCGAAGAGGCCGCCGAGCCCTCGTGCCGCGGCCGCCACCACGAGTCCGATCAGCGTGGAGAGCGCGCCCGCCGAGAGGCCCACGAAGAGCGAGACCCACAGCCCGCCGAACGCGAGCTCGCACACGCTCTGGTCCGGGCGCAGCACGTCGTCGCCGAAGGGGCAGGTGTCCCGCAGCGCCGCCGGGAAGAGCGCTCCGAGGGTGAAGGAGCTCACCGCCAGCGCGACGAGCAGCCACAGCCCGACGTTGATCGGCCGGCGGCGAGGACGAGTCTGAGCTGCCGGGGCCGCTGTCACGGGGCCCCCTCCTCCCGACTGCGCGGGTCCACCCCGAGCCGCACCAGCTCCACTCCCGTGGTGACGAGGACGAGGATCGACGCGAAGACCGTGGTGGCGACCACGACCACCGCCACCTGCTTCTGGAGCACCGCCACCACGTAGAGCTGGCC
>CAZCWA010000106.1:0-12937 GCA_964502265.1 uncultured Myxococcaceae bacterium
GCTCCACGTTCTTGCGCAGCCCGCCCACCTCGTGGGCGAGCTCCTCCCGGTCGCGCACGAGCTGGGCGGCGAAGGTCTCGAGGTACTGAGCGAGCTGGGCGCTCTTCTCGGGCACGCTCGCGCCACCCGATCGCAGAAGCGCCGCCGCGCGCTCGAGCGAAGCGGCCGGCGAGGTGCGCAGACGCTCCTCCAGCAGGCACGAGGAGACGTTCACGCTGTTGAGGATGTTGCCCACGTTGTGCAGCACGCCGGTGGCGATCTCCGCCATCCCCGCCGCGCGCGCGATGCGGGCCTTCTCACGCTCGGTGGACGCGAGGCGCTCGTGCTGCAGGCGCGCCGCCGTCTCCGCCTCCAACCTCGCCAGCGAGTCGTAGAGGGACAGCTCGGCCCGGTCGTGCTCGCGGCAGAGGACCAGCACCGTGACCAGGACGATCAGCACCAGCGTGAAGTGGATGGTGATCGGGTGACAGGTGATCACCGGAGCGGGCAGCAGGTCCCGGCCGAAGAAGCTCACCCCCACGAAGGCGGCGAAGGGGATGGCGAACGCGGTCAGCAGCCGGAGGCGGTCCTCGAACTCGTAGAGGATGAACGGCATGGTGCAGATGCCGATGAGGATGAGGTGGATGTCGCCGTTGCGATCGAGGGCGGTGAACGCGACCACCAGCAGCGTGCTGGAGGTGATGAAGGTGAGCCGCGCCAGGTGATCGCGGCGCTTGCCGCTGAGCAGCAGCACCACGGTGAACGCCACCGCCTGGGCGGGCAGCAGGTAGAGGAACCGCTGGATGTCGAGGGCGAAGAACACCGGGACGTAGAAGACGAGCAGCCCCATCAGGCTGACCGCGAGCACGTTGGTGAGCCGGATCCGCTTCACCACCCGCGGGCGCATCCCGGGCGTGAGGCCGAGGTTCATCACGCTCGTGACCCATGCGGGCAGGCGAGGCCCGGGGCCAGGGGCCGGGAGAGCGGGGGCGTTGTGCGGCATGGTCCCTGCGCCCCTGCACGACGCGGACCGGAACCCGCGTGCCTCTGGTGATGCGCCGGACGGAGAGGGAGAAAGGGCCTGCGCGGGGTGCGTCGTGACCCTCCGGCGTCAGCCGCTACCCGGACAGGCGGCGCCGGGTGCGCTCCAGGCAGTCGAGGAGCTGCGGCCTCGTGACCCGGCTCTGGGTGTGCTCGCGCAGCGAGAGGAGCTGTTCGACCAGCCAGCGGCTGATGAAGAGGATGGGCGTCCGCGTGTCGTCCGGCAGCGCCTGCTCACGCCAGCGGCGGTTCCGGAAGTAGTCGGACGAGGCATCGAGATCACGCTCCAGCTCCCAGGCGGCAACGCGGAAGGCCTCGGCGAACACGCGCGGGTCCGGACGCTGGGCATCTCCGGTCACGATCGCGGCGAACGCGCCACCGGTCTCGAGGTCCAGGTCCTCCACCGGCAGGGGCCAGCGCTGGAGATCCTTCGCCAGCAGCTTCGACACCTCGTCGAGCAGGTGGTCGACCAGCGGGATGGGCTTCGGGCCCTGCTCGAGGAGGAGGTCCCAGCGCGAGCTCATGGCCGGGTCTGCCTCGCGGGGAGGACCTCGAGCGTGGGCCGCAGGGAGTCGCCATAGCCGAGGGCGAGCTCGCGCCGGATGATCCGGTACACCTGCCGCTTCCAGAGGTACTCGCGGTGGGTGACGCCCTCGACCTCGATGTTGCGCAGGTTCTCCTGGTTCGCCTCCAGCAGCGCGGAGGGGTACACGCTGACGCGGTCCGCCTTGGAGTAGATGGAGGTGAAGCGGACCTCGCGTGGGAAGGGCCCCATCTTCAGGCGGCGGATGAAGGGGGACATGGGCGTCATCTGCCACACGTCGCGCGCCAGCAGCCCCACCGTGCAGACGCCGAAGTACGCGGTCGGGGTGCCGTTGTGCGGGCTGCCCAGGGTGATGAGGTTGCGCACCCGTTTCTCGCCGCCGAGCCGCTTCACGTAGTACCGGCCGATGAGCCCGCCCTTGGAGTGGCCGATGATCGAGAGCGGGCCCAGATCGTAGCGCGCGTACAGGCGCTCCACCTTCTCGCGCACCTTCTCCGCGCACTGGTCGATCCCGAGCGTGTTGTACGCGTCGAACATCCCGCCGAGGTTGATCGACCAGACGCAGTAGCCGTCGCGGCGCAGGCGGTGCTCGAGGACCTCGAACACGCGGCGGGTGGCCATGTGGCCGTAGAGCAGGAGCACCGGCCTCGGGCACTGGCGGAAGTCCGTCCGGCGCACGACCGCGTTCCCCGCCCGATCGAAGTTCAGGTAGCCGCGCAGGTAGGTCCACTCGCGCTTGAGCTTGCGGAGGGTGTTCCGGAGGTCCGACACGGGCTGAGGATAGTGCGCCCATCGGGAGGAGGCCAAAGTCCGGCCGCAGGCGCTCACTCCCGTCGCGCGAAGTGGCGGACGAAGTTCTCGAGGATCCGTTTGCCGCACGGGGTGGGCCGGATGCCGCTCTCGAGGCCCTCCTTGCGGAGCTCGACGATCGCGCGCATCACCGCCGAGTCGATCTCCGGGTGGAACTGGACGCCGCGCAGGAAGTCGCCGGACGCGAACGCCTGCAGGGCGGTGTGGTCGTTCGAGGCCAGCGGCTTCAAGACGGACGGCGCGTCCTCCACCCCGTCCTCGTGCGTGGTGTTGACCTCGAAACGGGTGGGGACGCCGTCGAAGAGCGGGTCGGCCGCGCCCTCGGCGGTCAGGGTGCAGGTGACGGTGCCGATCTCACGGCCCTTCGTGCTCTTGCGCACCACCGCGCCCAGGGTCCGGGCCAGAAGTTGGTGACCGAAGCAGACCGCCAGCACCGGCACGCGCCGCTCGGACGCGTTCACCAGCCAGTCGCCCCAGCGCCGCATCCACTCCGCGTTCTCCGTCACCGAGGACGGTGAGCCGGTGACGATGATCGCGCTCCACTGGCGCGGATCCGGGGGCAGAGGGGCGCCTTCGTGTGCGGACAGAACGTCGAACGCGTGACCCTCGCGGCCGAGGGTCTGCACGAACCACGCGTCGTAGTCGCCGAGGCGCGTCCGGATCGCCGGGTTCGTGTTGCCGCACTTCACGATCAGGATCTTCGCCACGTCCGCCTTCGTCATTCGTCCGCCGCCTGTCTCTGCGTTCGCGGGGTGATCGCCCGCCGTTGCCGCGCATGGGGCAGGTGCCTACCGTCTTGCGCGCCCATGACCTCCGATCCCCGCACCCTCACGCCGAAGCTGCCCACCCTCAAGCTGCTCATCGACGGCAAGTCCGTCGATCCCGTCGAACGCGGGGTCATCCCCGTGGTGAATCCCGCCACCGGCGAGACGATCTGCGAGGTGCCGGCCGCCACCGCTCCGGACGTGGACCTGGCAGTGAAGGCGGCGCGCCGCGCGTTCGAGGACGGTCCCTGGCGCCGGATGAACGCGCGGGATCGGGGCAAGCTCCTCCGCAAGCTCGCGGACGCGCTGTGGGAGCGGCGCGAGGAGTTCGCGCTCGTCGAGTCGTTGAACAACGGCAAGACCTTCCGGGAAGCGCTGCGCGGTGACGTGGCGCCGGGCGCGGCCACGCTCTCGTACTGGGCCGAGGCGCCGGTGCGGATCATGGGCGAGGTGCTGCCGGTGGACGGCCCCTTCCACACCTACACCCTGAAGGAGCCGGTGGGCGTGGCGGGGCTGATCGTCCCCTGGAACTATCCGACCTGCATCATGGCCTGGAAGCTCGGGCCGGCGCTGGCCGCGGGTTGCACGGTGCTGCTCAAGCCGTCCGAGTTCACGCCGCTGACCGCGATGAAGCTCGGCGAGCTCGCGCGCGAGGTGGGCTTCCCGGACGGTGTCTTCAACGTGCTGCCCGGCTACGGCGAGCGCGCCGGCGAGGCGATCGCCCGTCATCCGGACATCGACAAGATCTCGTTCACCGGCTCCACGCGCACCGCGCGCAGGCTGATCGCGGCCAGCGGCGAGACGAACCTCAAGAAGCTGACCCTGGAGCTGGGCGGAAAGAGCCCGCAGATCGTCTTCGGGGATGCGGACTACGAGCGCGCGGTGCAGGCGTGCTTCTGGGGCATCTTCGGGAACAAGGGCGAGACGTGCAACGCGGGCTCCCGGGTGCTGGTGCAGGAGGCCGCGTACGACGGCTTCGTGAACGCGCTGGCCGACCGTGCGAAGCGGATGGTGGTGGGCGACCCGCTCGATCCGAAGACGGAGATGGGCGCGCAGGTGTCGAAGCGGCAGTTGGAGACGGTGCTCGGCTACATCGACTCCGGCCGTCGGGAGGGCGCGCGCCTCGTCGCCGGCGGAGAGCGCGACACCGAGGGGCAGAAGGCGAAGGGCAACTTCGTGAAGCCCACCGTGTTCGCGGACGTGAAGCCGGGGATGAAGATCGAGCAGGAGGAGATCTTCGGGCCGGTGCTCGCGTGCATCCCCTTCAAAGACGAGGCGCACGCGCTGGAGATCGCCAACGGCACCCGTTACGGCCTCGCCGCGTCGATCTGGACGCAGGACGTCTCGCGCGCGCACGCCATGGCCCGGCGGGTGAAGAGCGGGGTCGTGTGGATCAACTGCTTCAACGAGTTCGACGATGCCGCACCGTTCGGTGGCTACAAGGAGTCCGGGTGGGGTCGCGATCTCTCGCACCACGCGCTCGACGGGTTCCTTCAGGTCAAGGCGGTGTGGACGAAGCTTCCCGGGTAGCGCGAAGGAGCCCGACGCATGCGGAAGATGGCGGACGTGAAGGCGCAGGCAGCGAAGGTGAAGCGCGGGGCGGAGAGGAAGCCCGAGGCGCAGGGGGCGGAGCTGGAGCGGCTGAAGGCCTGGTTCGCCGAGAAGGGGCTGGTGAAGGCGAAGGTCGGCGGCTTCGACATCGACGGCGTGTGGCGCGGCAAGTACATCTCGAAGGAGAAGCTCTTCGGCGCGGCGAAGTGCGGGCTGGGGTTCTGTGACGTCGTCTTCGGGTGGGATCTCGCGGACGAGCTCTACGACAACGCGCAGGTGACCGGCTGGCACACCGGCTATCCGGACGCGAAGGCGCAGGTGGATCTCTCCTCGGGGCGCGTCATCCCGTGGGAGCCGGACACCGCGGCGTTCATCCTCGACTTCGTCAACGCGGACGGGACGCCGTACGAGGCCTCGCCCCGGCAGCTCCTGAACAAGGTGGGGCAGCGCGCGCGGGCGATGGGCTTCCTGCCGAAGTTCGGCAGCGAGTACGAGTACTTCATCTTCAAGGAGACCGCTCAGTCGCTCCGGGAGAAGAACTTCCAGGCGCTGAACCCGCTGTCGCCGGGGATGTTCGGCTACTCGTGGCTGCGCTCGTCGGCCAACGGCGCGCTGGTGCACGCGATCATGGACGGCTGCAACGCCTTCGACATCCCGATCGAAGGCATGCACACCGAGACCGGCCCCGGCGTCTACGAGAGCGCGATCCTCTTCGACGACCTGGAGAAGGCGGCGGACAGAAGCGCGCTGTTCAAGACGGTGGTGAAGGAGGTCTGCGCGCGGCACGGGCTCACCGCGTGCTTCATGGCCAAGTGGAACCCGAAGCTCCCGGGCTGCTCGGGGCACGTGCACCAGTCGCTGTGGGATCTGAAGGGGACGAAGAACCTCTTCCACGACGAGCGCGAGAAGTGGGGGATCAGCCGGACCATGCGGCACTACCTGGGCGGTCAGGTGGCGCTGATGCCGGAGCTCACCGCGCTCTACTGGCCCACCATCAACTCGTACAAGCGCAGCGTGGAGAACACCTGGGCGCCCACCAACGCGACCTGGGGCCTCGAGAACCGGACCACCGCGCTGCGGGTGATCGGCGAGTCGCCGAAGAGCATGCGGGTGGAGTACCGGCAGCTCGGCGCGGACATGAATCCGTTCGTGGGCATGGCGGTGTCGCTCGCCGCGGGCCTGTGGGGGATCGAGAACGAGATCGAGCCGCCGGAGCCGTGCATCGGCAACGCGTACGCGGACGGGACGCCGGCGCCGGCGCTGCCGAGGAACCTGCGGGACGCCACCGAGCTGCTGCGCCGGAGCGAACACGCGCGGGAGATCCTCGGAGACGGCTTCGTCGACCACTTCGTTCGCACGCGCGAGTGGGAGGTCCGCCAGTTCGAGCGCGCGGTCACCAACTGGGAGCTCGAGCGGTACCTGGAGCTCATCTAGCCCCGACACCGGAGCACGGCATTCATGACCCCTTTCGATCTTCCCGCGACCCTGACGATCACCGAGCTGTCCTGGCCCACGCGCATCGTGCTCGGACCGGGCGCGCTTCAGCGGCTGGGCGCGCACGCGAAGCGGCTGGGCATGCGACGCCCTCTCGTGGTGACGGATGCCGGCGTCGTCAAAGCCGGCATCGCCCAGCGCATCTACGACGCGCTCACCGAAGCGGACCTCCCGTTCGCGCGCTTCGAGGAGGTGCAGCCCAACCCCACCGATCGCGACGCGGAGAACGGCCTGTACGCGTACCGCGAAGGCAGTTGTGACGGGATCATCGCGGTGGGGGGCGGCTCGTCGCTGGATGCGGCCAAGCTCGTGCAGGTGCTCACCACCCACGAGCCCCCGCTCTCGCGCTACGACGACGCGACCGGCGGCGACGCCCACGTGAAGGACGACATGCCCCCGCTGATCGCGATCCCGACCACCGCCGGCACCGGCAGCGAGGTCGGGCGCTCGGGCGTGGCGACCTTGCCGGACACGGGCCGCAAGACGGTCATCTTCAGCCCGTACCTGCTGCCGAAGGTGGCGCTGTGCGATCCGGAGCTGACGGTGGGCCTGCCGCCGCACCTCACCGCAGCGACCGGCATGGACGCGTTCACCCACTGCCTCGAGGCGTACCTGGCGAAGGGCTTCCACCCGCTCTCGGACGCGGTGGCGATCGACGGGATCACGCGGGTGGCGAGGTCGTTGCCGGTGGCGTTCCAGGACGGGAAGGATCTCCACGCGCGGACCGACATGATGATCGCCGCCATGCAGGGGGCGATGGCATTCCAGAAGGGGCTGGGCGCCTGCCACGCGCTCGCGCACGCGCTGACGCCGATCAGCGGGCTGCACCACGGGCTCGCCAACGCGGTCGTGCTGCCGGCGGTGATGGCGTTCAACCGGGACGCGTGCATCGCCAGGCTGGCACGCGTGGCGGTGGCCATGGGCGAGCCGCCCGGCCCGAGCGAGGAGACGCTGGCGACGCGCGCGATCGAACGGGTGCGAGCGCTCAACGCGCAGCTCGGGCTGCCCTCGCGGCTGCGCGATGCGGGGGTGAGGGAGGAGGACCTGCCGAAGATCGCGGCCAAGGCCTTCGAAGACGCCTCGCACCAGGGCAATCCCCGCCCGTGCACGGAAGAGTCGCTGCTCGCGCTCGCGCAGGCCGCGTTCTAGTCGCCGTCGGGTGACAGAGGGACGGCGGTGGATTTGCGTCCGGCACCGCCCCCGGGTCTACGATTGCATTCGTCTTCCTTCTTCGAGGGAGTAGCGAATGCGAACACTCGGTTACGCGCTGGCGCTCGGAGGCGGGCTTCTCCTGAGCGCGGGCGGGTGTGACTGCGGACGGATCACTTCGGTGGAGGGCGTGGAGCCCAACCCCGTCTCGGCCACGGCGACGGTGCCGGGCGGCGTGAAGGCGCGCAGCCCGAACTACCAGCTCACCACCACCACCACCTCTACGGCCGGCGACCCCCAGTCGCTGTCTTTCAGCGTCCGCACCGGCGTGGTGGGGGCCACGCAATCGACGACGTCGGAGGTGAACCCGTGAAGACCGTTCGCGTTGGTGCCGTGATCCTCTCGTCGCTCCTCGCAGCGCTCGCGATGCCCTCCATCGCCGAGGCCGCGCCGCGCTTCCTCGCGCAGCAGGGCCGCCTGCTCGACGCAAGCGGACGGCCCATCTCCGGCATGATCAAGATGCGCTTCGCCCTCTACGCACAGCCGACCGAGGGCGAGCCCTTCTGGATCGAGACCCACGAGGTCCCGGTGGAGGACGGCTACTTCCACGTCATCCTCGGATCGAAGACGGCGCTCGAGCCGGTGCTGTTCGACGGGCTGCCGGTGCACCTCGGGATCAGCGTGCAGGAGGATCCGGAGATGCGGCCGCGCGAGGAGATCGTCAGCGTTCCCTACGCGCTCTTCGCCGGCGACGTGCGCGGGCACATCAACCCTTCCGGCGTGAGCATCAACGGGACCCAGGTGATCGATCACGAAGGGAACTGGGTGGGGCCCGGCTCGGGGCTGATGGGTCCGGCGGGCGCAGCAGGACCTCAGGGACCCGCCGGGCCGCAGGGCCTCGCAGGTCCTGCAGGTCCCGCGGGTCCGATCGGGCCGGCAGGACCGCAGGGTGCCGCCGGACCGCAGGGACCCGCAGGCCTGGCCGGAGCGGTTGGACCTCAAGGGCTGCAGGGTCCCCAGGGCCCGCCCGGGCCACAGGGCGCCACGGGGCCCTCGGGCACGGCGGGACAGGCCGTGTCCGCGGCGTGGGGGAACGCGACGATGAACATCATCCCCACCTCGGCGACGAACCCACCGTTCCAGCAGATCCCCGGGCTCTCGACGACGGTGACCGTGCCCGCCAACAGCGCCGTGCTCGTCAGCACCTACGGGGGCATCCAGACCCAGGGCGCCCTCGAGCGGGACTACTCGTCGGTGGACATCGCCCTCCACGTCAACGGCTCGGTTCCTCCCCAGGGCGCGTGGCAGCGGGTGACGGCGGCGAACACCCCCGGGCTCAGCCGCACGCTGGCCTATTGGCACATCACCACCGTCGTTCAACTGCCTGCGGGGACGCACACCTTCACCGTTCGCGCGCGGCCGAACTCGGGAGGCGTCGCGGCGTCCGTGGGAGGCGACAACACCACGGTCACCCAGCCCGAGCTCAACGTGACGGTCCTCCGGCTGTAGTCGCCTTGCCTCGCAGATGGTGGCCAGCCTCCGGCTTCGGATTCAGCGGCCGTAGCCCACGCCGAGCCCGAGGACGGGGCCGCCGATGCCCCCAGCGCGTCGATCGCCCGCGCGCACGTCCGCGCCGGCGAGCACGTGTCCCAGGTGAAGCGAGACGACCGCCCGGTGATGTCCCTCGAGCGGTATCGCCGCCGAAGCCGCCACCCCGGCGCTGAGGAGGAGGGCGCGCGCGTTGCGGGACTGTGCGTCCGGGTTGGAGGTCTGGCTGGTGGCGAAGATGACGCCGCCC
Source organism: uncultured Myxococcaceae bacterium (assembly GCA_964502265.1). Taxonomy (GTDB): domain Bacteria; phylum Myxococcota; class Myxococcia; order Myxococcales; family Myxococcaceae; genus JAFAFL01. Next base: position 9,131 of record CAZCWA010000106.1, read on the forward strand.
TCGAAGCGCGGTCCGATCGCGAGCGCCACCGATCCCGCGCGTCCCTGCATCGCCGCGCCCACGCCCGCGGAAGGCGCCGCCACGGTCACCCGCCCGAGCGGGTCGGTGGTCTGGAACAGGGTGCCGCCGAGATCGACCTTCACCCAGCCCACCGTCAGGGCACCGCGGAGCTCGGTGGCGACCGTCGTGTACGAAGGGAAGGCGCGCAGCCCCAGCCCGAGCTCGCCGAACGGTCGCATCCGCGCCGGTGCTGCGTCCGCCAATCCAGATGGTGAGGGAGCCGCCAGCACCTCGGGCTGGGCAGACGCACCCGGATCCGTGGAGACCGGTGGCTCCTCGACGGCCGGCGCGGACGCAACGGCTCCGGGAAGGGAGGCTCCGGAAGGGTCGGGCAGCGTGCGCGCGAAGAGCTCGGCGATGGCCAGCGCGAGGGCCCGCGGGCGCGCCTCCAGGGGCAGCGCGCCGACCTCGATGGTCGCCTCGCCGCCAGGGTCGACCCGGATGTGGAGGCGGCCGGCGGAGCCCGCGATCCCGACGCGGGAGATGTGAACCGTCCGCACCGGCGCGCCCGCGCCGTCCGGCCCCAGCATCAGCACCGGTGCCCCGAGCTCCATGCGCAGCAGCGCGCCCAGCACCGCCACGTCCAGCGCGACCTCCTCGTGCGCGACGAAGACGTGGACGGGCCCTCCCGACGCAGGCACGTGGCCGACGCGGGCACCGGGGGAGGTGGACTTCGCCCGCTGATCTCGCGGGGGCATTACGGCAGCGTCCGCGCGCGCCTCCGCGACCGCGAAGACCTGCGTCAGCGCCATCGCCAGCAGTGCGCCCACCTTTCGGCTCAGTCGCTGCCCCCTGCGCGTCGAAGCGCCTCCTCGCGCCGCGCCACCGCCTGGGCCGCCAACGCCTCGGGCAGCCCCAGTTCCAGCGCGCGGGAGAACGCGGCCGCGGCCCCGTGTGCATCGCCCGTGGTCTCCAGCTTCAGCTTGCCGGCGGTGAACGCCGCGAGCCCGCCCCACGGCGCTCCGGGGTGAAGCTCGCCCACCCTGGCCAGCGCAGCGAGCGCCTCCGCGGGGCGCCCGGTCACCCGCGCGAGATCCGCGAGGAGGAACAGCTCGTCCACCGACCGGTTCCGCCGGATCTCCTCCGCGAACCCTTCGCTGCCGAGCGACGCCAGCGCCCCGTCCAGATCGCCCGACCTCCACCGCTCCGCCCAGGGTGCCGGTGCCACCGGCGCCTGCTCCTCCGCGCCCACCGCCCCGACTGGCCCCGGTGCTTTGACCTGCCGCCGCGGCGGAGGCGTCAGCGCCGCAGGCGCAGGGTGCGCCTGAACTTCGGCGGGCGCTGCAACGGACGCTTCCACGGGCATCACCTCGGGCGCCGCCAAGGCGTCGCGCTCCGGAGCCACCGCGGGCTCGGGCGCGGGCTCCCGTGCCGGCTGCACCGGTTCGTTGACGGGGGCCGGGTGGGCGACCCGGGGCAGCACGACCTCCTCCGGGACCTCCTCCGCAAAGAGCCTCCCGATGCCTTCGGCGAGCGGCTGCGCGGCCACCACCGCGGCTGCCACCGTCACGCCGATGGGCACGAGCCGCTTCAACCGCCAGTTGCGCCAGCGACCGCGGCCCGCGACGTCCGCCTCTCTCGTCGCCGCCACGCGCCGCCAGGTGCGCTCCAGCGCCAGCTCGTCCATCCCGTCATCGAGCACGCGCTCCAGCGGCACGGGCAGGGGCGGCCGCGGTCCCTTCACGCGGTCACTCATCGTCCACCTCCTCCGTCGGCGACTCGATCGACACATGGGTCCGGATGCGCGCGTCCGCCTCGGCGAGCCTCCGCTTGATGGTGGTGAGCGAGGTGTCGCACGCCAGGGCGACCTCGGTGAGCTTGAGCCCGTCCACGTTCCTCAGCGTCCACGCAATGCGCACCGCCGGGTCCAGTCTCCGCAGCACCCGCCCGAGCAGGGCCAGCTCCGCGCGCACGTCCGGCGGCGCTTCCGGAGCGAGCGCCTCGAACGCGCCCTCCTCACCCGCCGCGCCCGCGTCCTGGCCGATCCCGAGCCGCCGCAGCAGCCGCGCCGTCCGCAGCCGGCGGTGCACCAGCCTCACCGCAATCTGCATCAGCCAGCCGGAGACGCCCTCCGGATTCCGAAGCGCCTTCAGCGAGCGAAAGGCGAGCACGAAGGTGTCGTGAACGACATCCTGCGCCTCGGTCCGGTTGTGCAGCAGCCGCTCCACCGTGCGGGCGATGCGCGGGGCGTGACGGCGGTAGAGCTCGCCCTCCGCGCTCCTGTCTCCACCGCGGGCACGGGCGACGAGCTGCCCATCCGGCGGCCCCGGGGGCAGCGGACGCCGTCTGGCATCCGGCGGTTCGTCAGGGTGGGGCACGCCCCGAAAGTGCGCAGGCATCGACTTCATGAGCCACCGCGCGGCAGAATCGGCCCAAAGAAGTTCGGACCGTTCCCCGCTCCCCGAGGCTCTACCACGCCATGTCCCCCCGGATCCTCCTGCTGTGCTGCGGCCTCGCAGTGGGCTGGGCCGGTTGCACCGAACAGCTCACGGTGCTCGACCTGCCGGAAAGTGCCGCCTGTGACGCACGGACCTGCCCCAACGGGTGCTGCGACGTGAACGGCATCTGCCGGGCAGGGGACGCCCCGCTCGCGTGCGGAAGCGGCGGCAACATCTGTCTGCGCTGCGGCCCATCCCGGATCTGCGAGGACGGGGCCTGCACTCAGCCAACGGGTCAGACCGGGGACGCTGGCGCCGATCCGGAGGACGCAGGGACGACGGAAGGGGACGGCGGCGGGACGACCGGCGGAGACGACGCAGGCGACGGGGGCCGCTCACGCGATGCGGGGGTGTGCATCGACCCCGGGCCTTCGTGCTCTCCCACCCACTGCGCGGGCTGCTGCGCGGGAGGCGTCTGCGTCGCCGGGCTCTACGACTTCGCCTGCGGCACCGGTGGCACCGAGTGCGCGATCTGCACGATGCAGTCCCGCTGCTCCAGCGGAGAGTGCATCCCCCACAGCGGGCAACCGGATCTCGCGGTCGAGGACGTGCAGGTCATGGACGTCTGGCACTTCCCCGGCAGGCTCTCCTTCTCGATCACCGGCGTGGTGTCGAACCTCGGCGGCGTGGAGATGCCGGATGTCGTCTGGGCGGGCGTCTACTCGGAGGACTCGGTGCTCAACGTCTCTCCGGATCAGCTCAGCTTCGAGCAGCCGTTCGACACCCTGTCGGCCCAGAGCCGCCGCGTGGTGCACGGCAGGGCGGTCTACGACTACACCTTCCAGGGCGCGCCGCCCGGCCCCACCGCGTACGCCATCGTGCGGGTGGACACCGCGTCCTCGGTTCAGGAGGTCTCCCTCACGAACAACGAGCGCGCGTCGCGGGCGTTCTCCACCGATCCCGCCGCCTGCGGACCGGGCAACTGCACCGGCTGCTGCACCACCTACGGCTGCCTCGGCCGGGAAGACCAGGGCGCGAGCATCTGTGGCCGCGGCGGGGTTGCCTGCCAGGCCTGCGAGAGCGGTCTGAGCTGCAACGACGGCGCCTGCGAATAGTCGGGCCGCGCGGGGGCGGTCGGACGGCTCAGGGTGACGGGCGCGGCCGGGCGTAGACGATCACCTGTGGCGTCTCGTCGAGGTAGAGGCCGGTGGCAGGCTTCGTGGTGCCGAAGGCCTCCCAGACGTTGAACTCGTGCTCGCGGAACTCCTGGTGGTACTGGTACGCGGCGATGTCCGCGTCGCGCGGCCCCTGCGCGATCCGGAGGTCTGCGCGCATCAGACCGTTCTTCTGGTAGTCGCGGAAGGCGAGG
>CAZCWA010000107.1:0-4590 GCA_964502265.1 uncultured Myxococcaceae bacterium
CGTGAACCAGTCGACCACCTGCAACACCTCCGAGCAGCAGCCGTCCGCCTGCGCCAACGGCCAGATCTGCGGCACCGGTGGGACCTGCGCCAACATCCAGAAGTACCTGACCTCGGACACTGCGTGCGTGAACTTCACCGCGCACAACCCGACCGGGTACGACCCCGAGACGTGGGACCCGACGGTCGCCGCGAACAACGGCCCGGTGATCTACTCGGTGGAGAGCGCCGCGCGCGACACCGGCTGGGACTGCGGCATGGCCGGTGTGACGAACGTCACGGCTCGCGTCCGCGCCTACCGGGTGGAGGGTGAGTTCGCCTCCTCGCTCGCCGGCAACTCGGGCTACTTCTACGTCCGTACGAACGGCACCGAGCAGTCCGCGATCCCCCTCATCCGCCCGACGTCCGGTTACACCCGCTCGACGGACGGGAAGCACGCCGAGTTTCTGGTGAACTTCTGCTTCGAGTCGTCGCAGAGCCAGGTGCAGGTCGGCCTGTACTTCACCAACGGCAACGCGGCCTGCGCCACGCTGTCCCGGTAGTACTTCGACGGCGTGACCGGAAGGCCTCGTCCTTTGCTTGGGACGAGGCCCTCTTACGTTTCGCTCCTTCATCCCGTGGCATTCTTCAGCTCGGAGGACCTGGTGAATATGGACTTTGCCGGGGCGTATCCATCTTCGGGCGCTCTTCGCCTGTCCGAAACGAGGTGTGAATCGCATGAAGCGAGTACGTGACTTGGTGGTGGTGGCTTCCTTCGTCGTCTCCGGTGCTGCCTTCGCCGGCGAGACCAGGCTGAACTGTCCCTCGGGCACCGTGCAGGCGGGCGGGGCTCATTCGCAGCATGAGGCTGCAATGTGCGTGAGCCAGGAGACCCGGCAGTTCCACGGTCCCTACGTTCAGCTTCGGGCCGACGGCAGCGTGGTCGCGAAGGGGCAGTTCGAGAACGGCATGCGGGCCGGAACCTGGTCGTTCTTCGATCAGTCCGGCGCGAAGACGGAGGAGATCCAGTTCGATGGCGACAACTTCCACGGCCGCAAGGTGGCGTTCCACGCCAACGGCCGGAAGAAGGTCGAGGAGAACTACGTGAAGGGCCGCCGCGAGGGCCAGCTCCGCAAGTTCGACGCGGCCGGCGACATCGTGGCGGTCGAGGAGTACCGCGGCAACGTGATGGTCAAGCGGTAGCTCACTTCAGTAGAGATGAATGAGAGAACGGCCGCTCCAGCGACGCTGGGGCGGCCGTTTGCTTGTCTGGACGCCCACCGCCGATTCCGGCATGCCAGCGGACGAATAAGCGAAGGGTCGGCGGGCCTACCTGTTCTGACGCCAGACGTGGATGTCCCCACCGTTCCCGACGGATTCCGCAAAGGCGATGTACACCAAGCCTGTGGCGTCGACGGCGAGGGCAGGTTTCGTTGCGGGGGTGTTTAGCGCGTTGGAGGCGCTCGCGCCCGCTCCAACGGCGGCCCATGCCGTGCCATCAAAGCGGGAGACGCCTATTTGGCGATCGACTCCGATCAGGCCGTCCCAAGCGACTACGGGGAGCCCGTTCGCAAGCAGCTCAAGACGAGGGTTCTGGGCGTCGCTCCCGTTCCAGTTGAGCGGCCCACCCAGCAGCGACCAGCTAAGGCCTTCGAGCCGCGCTGCGCGTACGAAGTTTGCTCCAGAGTTGCATTGCTCGGCCCACGTGACGATGGGCCGCTGGTTAGGGTCAATGCGGAGCTGCGGCAGCCCCGTATAGCAACCAAGTGATGCATTGGCGCTAAGGGGACTGCCAACCAGTTGCCATGCCCCCGATGTGGCAACACGTTGCCAGACAACCACCCTCGACCTATTGATGACGCTGTACTCGTCCCAGAACGAGCAACTCCTTGCCATGAGGATCGTTCCGTCTGCTGCGACGGAAAACGAGCCTCCCGCGCATCGGTACACGTCCGCTGGGTAGTTCAGGTCCTGGTCGGCCAGAAGCACCGTCCATGAGCCGTTCTGCCACCGGTGAACGGAGGTGTCTGGCCAGTTGTGAATCAGAATTAGGAACTCGCCTGCCCCCGTGACTGTGAACTCAAGCGGAATCGGGCCATTGCTGGATGGAAGACTGGCAGTGCTGATGTTGGTCCAAGCGGTGCCTTGCCTCCGTTGGATAACGATAGAGCCCTCATTCCAGGCGGCAATCGGATTCCCGGATGCGTCGAGCGCGAGATGAATGCGGCTCACGTGAGTGCCCGCTGCGCTGTTTCCGTTCAACGTCCCCAGCGACTGCCACGCCGTGCCGTTCCACCGGCTCACGTAGCCGTTGTCGGTAGTTCCATCGCTCTCAATCCAGGCGACGACGGGACGGCCCATCGGGTCCAGCCTCATCTGCGGGTTCTTCGCGGGGGTCGCGCCTCCGGTGGCGCTGAGGGGCGGGCCCACCGGGAGCCACGCGGGGAAGGTGAAGGTCCAGGCGCTGCTCGCCAGCGCGTTGCCGGCGTGATCGGTGACGCCGTTGAAGGTGATGGTGAATGTCGCCGGAGGGACCGGGGCATCGGTGGGCGTGATGGTGAGCGTGCGGCCATCGGCAGACAGGTTCAGGCTCTTGCCGATCGTCGTGCTGCCCCTCGTGACCAGCACGCTCTGATCCGTCACGCTGGCGGGGCGGAGGGGCTCGGAGAAGGTTGCCGAGAAGGTTCCGGTCACCTCGAGGTTGGCGGCGCCCGAGACCGGTGTCCGGCCGGTGATTGCCGGCGGGATCCGGTCCACCCAGATCCGCCGCACCGGCCCTCCGAACGTCTGTCCGTCGATGATCGCCCGGGCGGAGATCGTGTGTTCGCCCTCCGCCTCATTCCGCGTGTCCCACGCGTACTGGTAGGGCGGAACCAACACGGAGAGGACGGCGCCGTTGTGAAGGAGCTGCACCTCGTCCGGCTGGGCGCCGCTCACCAGGAGCTGGATGGAGACGGTCCCGTTGGTGTGCAGGTCCGCCGCGGGGCTGGTCATCTCCACCGCCACCACGACCGGCCTCACGGTCAACGCGAACGAAACGGTGCGCACCAGGGTCCCGCTCGACCCTGCGATGTGCAGGTCCAATGGACCGGTGGCGGCGCTGAACCCGACCTGGACCAGCAGGGAGCCCGAGTTCTCCTGTGGTCCAATGCGAAGGGGCTCGGCTGAGATGCCTGAGGGCGGATCCCGCAGCGCCACCGAGACCTCACCCGAATGTCCGCCCGAGCGAACGACGTGGATAGCCAGTCGGATGGAGGCGCCCTGATCCACCGCGCCACTGGCGGGGGAGAGCGACAGCTCGAAGCCCGGTGGCGTCTGCTCGCCCGCGTCCGGCGTGTGTCCTCCCGCGTCCGGCACGAGGCCCCCTGCATCGGGTGCAACGCCTCCTGCGTCCTCGAGGGAGGAGGGCGCCTCGATGCACCTCTGGAGCTCGAGGTCGCAGCGCGCGCCGCTGGGGCACTCACCGTCCGTGCTGCAGACCAGCGGTCCGGCACCGCCTCCACTGCATCCGGAGAGGGTCAGGAGAGCAGCGGCGACGAACGCCGGGGCCAGGTGATCGTGGATTCTCTTCATGGGGTGACCTCGGACATCTGACTGCCGACTGCGTGTCGAATCTCTAGAAGCGTCCGCTCAAGCCCACCGAGCCCGGGCCCAGCACCGGTGTCACCGTCGGAGGCGCATCCGTGTCCCTCGTGAGCAGGAAAACGGTCGCGGCGCCGCCAACGACGACCGCTCCGCCTGCCGTGAGGCCCCACGCGATGCGGCGTTCCCGCTCGGATCGTGATTGCAGCTCCTGGAACCGCGTCCGCTGGGCCTCGGGCAGCACGCCCCTCACGAAGAGGGCATCCGCCTGACGGCCGGTCTCACCCGCGCGAAGGTGCATGGCGCCGCCTCCGCCCAGCAGGACCGCGCCCACGCCGCCAAGCGCGTAGCTCGCCCAGCGGCCGACGCCGGTACGCCGGGAACGAGCGTCTTCGCGCGTCGCCTCGACCGGGGGATGAAGCGTGCCGGTGGAGATGAACTCCGCCAGGCGCTGAATGGCCTCGGTACTCGGCCGGGCCAGCCCGTACTTGATCCGTCCCTCGCGCAGCTCCTGCCCCGAGCCCACGTCCACCGCGGAGGCCACGAGGTAGCGCTCCTCACCCGCCAGCCGCTCCTCCCGGACGCCGATCACGAGCTCGACCTCGAGGACGGCGCCGATCCGCGCCATGGCGTCGAGCCGGCCGCTCCGTTCGGTGGTGGTGGCGAGGCAGGGCCCGGCGTTCGGCCACACGATCCCCTCGAAGGCCTCGTCGATCGTCAGGGTCGCGTCGGACTCCAGCCGCATCTGCAGCGGCAACCCTCTGCGTTGCCCGAAGAGCGGCTCCACCCGGTAGGCCCCGTGGGGGAGGACGACCCGCAGCGGCGAGCTCCCCGCCGGTCTGCCGCCGACAAAGACCTGGAGGTCCGCGGGCCGGGACTGGATCGTCAGCGTGACCAGCGGCTGAGCGGCGAGGCTCGCGCGGACGCGGTCCGTCATCTTGAGGAACGACGGCGGAAACGTGTCCGGGTCCGGCCGGTAGTGCGGCTCCACCCGGAGGATCTGGATCAGCGGCGCCTCCGCCAGATCCTC
>CAZCWA010000107.1:4690-12909 GCA_964502265.1 uncultured Myxococcaceae bacterium
GCGTTCCCGCCACTCTTCCCCGACCTCCCGGTGCGCCGCGTGGAGGAGATGGGCCTCAAGGAGCTGGAGCGGATACGGCTCATCCTCCGCGGGGGCTCGGTCATCGACTGGCGGCGGCTGCACTTCCAGTCGCGCGACGAGGTGGACCGCTTCCTGCGCCTGTGTCTCTGGAATCCCGAGAATCCGGTGGACGAGTCCTGGATGCGGACGGTGCTGGCGGACGCGGTCGCGTACCTGCGCAAGACGTTCAACTACCAGGTGGCGGACGTGGTGGCGCGGCCGAAGGAGATCCACGATCTCTTCCTCCTCGCCTCGGGGCAGATGGAGCCGGCGAAGTACCGCCGCATCGCCTGCATCGTGCTCAAGGTGATGCACGTGGTGCAGCACATCGAGGGGCGGGACCTCCTCTTCCGGCTGGACCTCTCGGAGGCGGAGATCGCCGAGCAGCTCGCGCGGCGGGTGAGCTCGGTGGTGCAGGAGATGAGCAGCAAGGGCATCCCGGTGGTGGAGTTCGCGCTCTCGTTCAAGAGCCGCGAGTCGCTCATCACCAAGCTGCTGGCCAAGAAGGAGACGGTGGCCGCGCAGGTCTACGACAAGACCCGCTTCCGCATCGTCACCCGCTCGCGCGAGGACATCCTCCCGGCGCTCTACTTCCTCACCCAGCGGATGTTCCCCTTCAACTTCCTCGTGCCCGGCCAGACGGTGAACTCGCTCATCGCGTTCAAGGATCTGCTGGAGCAGTACCCGAACTTCGCGCAGCAGGCCGAGGCGCTGCACCTGCACACCAACTACGAGGCCGAGGAGCGCGAGGACCAGGGCCGAAACGGCTTCAGCGGCAGCGGCTACCGGGTGCTGAACTTCGTGGTCGACATGCCCATCCGGCTGGACGCCTACCTCCCACCGCCGGACGAGGACCGCCGCGAGCGCAAGAACCGGATCGGCTACGGGCTGGTCGAGTTCCAGATCGTGGACCGGGACACCGCCCAGGCCAACGAGGAGGGGGACAGCGCGCACGACCGCTACAAGCAGCGGCAGAAGTTCCGCGTGCTTCGAAGGCTCTCGCGCGGGCTGGTGGTGCCGAGGCCCGAAAGCACCGAGGACGAGCCTGCGCCCAGGCGCCGGAAGAAGGCGTAGGGGCGGGAGCGCCGGCACGGCGTGATGCCGCTTGACCGGTCCCCTGCCCACGCCCACCATCGCCGCCCAATGAGCGTCTCCTTTTCGACGATCGAGCTGTGCGGGATGTCGCTCGCGCGGGTGGACACCCGGCAGCTTCTGGATCACCTCTTCGGCGAGCTGGGGCAGGGCCGGGGCGGGTGGCTGATCACCGCCAATCTCGACTTCCTCCGGCGGTACGTGAAGAGCGCCGAGGCCCGCGAGATCTACAGCGCGGCCGATCTCCGGGTCGCAGACGGGATGCCGCTGGTGTGGGCGAGCCGGCTGCAGGGCACGCCGCTTCCCGAGCGGGTTGCGGGCTCTTCACTGGTCGAGCCCATCTGCGGGCGCGCCGCGGCAGAGGGGCGGACCGTCTATCTGCTCGGCGGCGATCCGGCGGCCAACGCGGCGGCGGCGGAGAAGCTGCGGCGGACCCATGACCGGCTGCAGATCGTCGGCGCCAGCTCGCCGTGGGTGGGGCTGAACCCGTCTCCCGAGGAGCTCGAGGGGATCCGCCAGTCGCTGGCCGAGACGCGCCCGGACATCGTGCTGGTGGCCTTCGGCTCGCCCAAGCAGGAGCACGTGATCCACGCCCTGCGCCACGAGTTGCCGCAGGCGTGGTGGATCGGCGTGGGGATAAGCCTCAGCTTCATCGCCGGGCACGTGCAGCGCGCGCCGGCGCTGGTGCAGGCGCTGGGGCTGGAGTGGGTGCACCGGCTCGTCCAGGAGCCGCGGCGACTCTTCCGGCGCTACGTGGTGGACGACCTGCCGTTCGCGGTCCACCTCTTCACGAGGGCCGCGCTCGAACGGACGCGCCGGCCCTGAAGAGACCGGGCTACTTCTTCTTGCGGTTCTTCTTCTTGTTCTGCCGCTCGCGCTTGCGCTTCTCCTGGATCGCCTTGCGCTCGGCGTCGCTCTTCGCGTTGCCCTGGGGACCGGTCGAGTAGCCCATCAGCCGGGCCTTGGCCATCTGGGCCTGGCCCATGGGCGGCGTGTAGCCGGGCGCGACCTGCGGCATCTGCATGGGCATGCCGCCGGGCATCATCCCGCCCATGGCCTGCTCCATCATCTTGGCGTCCTTGCCGAAGACGCTCCCCAGGTCCATGCCCTTCATCTTCTGGAGCTGGGCGATCTGCTTGAAGCCGGGGATGCGGCCCAACAGGCCCGGGTTCTGGCCGATGTTGCCCATCACCTGCTGCATCATCTGGAACTTGCCCAGCAGCTCGCGGACCTCCTCCTTCTTCCGCCCCGAGCCCTTCGCGATGCGCTCCATCCGGGACGCGCTGATGATCGAAGGATCCTGCCGCTCCTTCTCCGTCATCGAGTTGAAGAGGGCCTCGATCTTGTCCAGCTCCTTCTCGTCCGGGTTGAGCTGGTCGCTCATCTCCCCGAAGAGCGGGAACTTGTCGAGCAGGTCCTTGAGCGGGCCCATCTTCCGGACCATGCGGATCTGGTCCACGAAGTCCCGCATGTTGAAGCGCCCGGAGAGGAGCTTCTGCGCGTCCTGCTCGGCCTTCGACTCGTCGACGACGCCCTCGAAGTCCTTCATCAGGCCGACGATGTCGCCGAACCCGAGGATCCGGCTGGCCAGGCCATCCGGACGGAACTCCTCCAGCTTGTCGAGGCCCTCGCCCATGCCGAGGAACTTGATCGGCTTGCCGGTGACGTCCTTGATCGACAGCGCCGCGCCGCCGCGGGCGTCACCGTCCAGCTTGGTGAGGATGAAGCCGTCCAGCTCGAGGCGCCGGTCGAACTCGGCGGCGGTGCGCACCGAGTCCTGGCCGATCATCGCGTCGCACACGAGCAGGATGTTGTCCGGCCCCACGGAGCCCTTGATCGCCTCCAGCTCGGCCATCAGGTCCTCGTCGATGGCGAGGCGGCCGGCGGTGTCGATCAGCACCACGTCCCGGCCCTGCTGCCGCGCGGCCTCGTAGCCCTTCTTCGCCAGGTCCGGCGGGGAGGTGTTGGGCTCGTGGAAGACCGGCACCCCGAGCCGCTGCCCGAGCACCTTGAGCTGGTCCACGGCGGCGGGCCGGTAGATGTCCGCGGCCACCAGCAGCGGCTTGCGGCCTTCCTTCAGCAGCTTGTTCGCCAGCTTGCCGGTGGTGGTGGTCTTACCGGAGCCCTGCAGGCCCACCATCATGATCCCGGAGAGCTGGCCCTTGTTCTTGAGCTTGAGGGAGGTGTCCACCGGCCCCATCAGGGCCTCGAGCTCGTCGTGGCAGATCTTGACGAAGTGGTCGCCGGGGGAGACGCGGACCTTCTTCCCCTCCTTGTCGGTGAGGGAGGTCTGGACCACCTCGCCGATGGCCTTCTCGCGCACGCGGGCGACGAACTTCTTCACCACGTCGAAGGCGACGTCGGCCTCGAGGAGGGAGACGCGGATGTCGCGCAGCGACTCGTCCACGAGCTCCTGGGTGATTTCGGACTTCCCTGCGAGGCGATTCTTCGCCGAGCGGAAGCCCTTGCTGACGGTCTCGAGCATGGCGGGCTTCCTACAACAACGCCCGCCGCCCGGCGACCCTTCCGACAGGGCCCTTCATCGCTACGGTCCGAGCAGCCTCACCGCCCCCGGCGGGGTCCGCCTTGAGACCGCCTTCTCCACCTCGAGCCCCATCCGCAGCAGCAGCGCCTCCTCCCACGGCCGCCCCATCAGGTGCAGGCTCACCGGGAGCCCCTGGCCGTCGTAACCGGCCGGCACCGCCAGCGCGGGCAGCCCGGTGACGTTGGCGGCGCGGACGAAGCGCATCAGGGCGTCGGTCATCTGGAGGTTGGACTCGCCCTCGGGGAGCGCGCTCTCGGGCAGGGCGGGGGCGCTGCTGGCGGTGGTGGGGGTGACGATGGCGTCCACGGTGCGGAGCGTGGCCAGAAGGTCCCGGGTCAGCTTGTGGCGGTGCCGCAGTGCGTGGACGTAGTCGGTGCTGGAGAGGTAGCGGCCGATGGCGAGGTTCGCGCGCACGTCCAGCCCATGCGATCCGCCGTGCTCCTTCAGATGTGGATTCATGGAGGTGGCCATCTCGCTGAGGATGATCGTCGCGTGCGTCCACAGCAGGGTGTTGAGGTCCGGCGCGCCTATCTCCACCACCTCGGCGCCCGCCGCCACCAGCGCCGCCAAAGCCTCCTTGCAGCGCCGCACCACGTCTGCGTCCGCGTCCTCGAACCAGGGCGTGTGGATGCCCAGCCGGATGCCGCGAAGGTCCTTGCGCCCGAGCGCCGCCAGCTCCACCGGTGGCTGATGCAGGGAGACGTCGTCGAGCGGATCCGGGCCGGCGATGATCGCGTAGGTCGCCGCCACGTCGCGCACCGTCTGGCCGATGGGGCCCACGTGGCCCACGTGCCAGCACAAAGGGTACACGCCGTGCTCGCTTACCCGGCCCCAGGTCGCCTTGAGGCCCACCACGCCACACAGCGCGGCCGGGATCCGGATGGAGCCGCCGCCGTCCGCGCCGATCGCCACCGGGACGATCCCCGCCGCCACCGCCGCCGCCGAGCCGCTGGACGACCCGCCGGTGATCCGCGCCGGATCCCAGGGGTTCCGCGCCGCGCCGAAGTGGGTGTTGAGCCCGATCGGGTTGATGCCGATCTCGTGCATGTTCGCCTTGCCCACCAGCAGCGCGCCCGCCTCGCGCAGCCTGCGCACCAGGGTGGCGTCGTGGGTGGCCGGCTTCTCGCCGAGGAAGCGGGTGCCCACCGTGGTGGGGTAGGGCGTCTGATCCATCTCGTCCTTCACCGCCACCGGCACCCCGTCGAACACGCTCAGGGGCCGGCCCTCCGCCCACCGCTTCGCCGAGGCCTCCGCCTGCGCGCGCACGTCCTTCGGATCGCTGGCGATGAACCAGTTCATGTCCCGGCGCCCGGCGATGGCGGCGATGATCCGCTCGGCGACTCCGGTGGGCGAGGCGCCCCCTTCCCGGTAGGCGCGGGCGAACTGCGCCACCGTCTCCGGGGCCCCCTGGGATGCCGCGCGACCGTCCCCGTCCACCGCGCCCTGCGCGAGCGCGCGCGCGTCCCCCGAAGGCTCCGGCAAGGGCGAGGGGTGCGGCAGCGGCGGGGTCACCGGCGAGACGTCGGCCGGGGTCTTGCGCCACTGCTCGATGCCGCTGTCGGTGACGAGCTTGCGGAGCACGCTGCGGCCCAGCGGGCCCTCCACCGTCTCGATGAAGAGGCGGAGCGGGAGGCCCCGCAGGCGGGGGGCGGTGACCGGGGCGCGCTTGTAGGGGGACATGCGCGAATCGAAGCAGCGCCCCGCGGCCGATGCAATGGCGCCTGGCCGCCTGGTTGAGAGCGGTGCGCCTGTTCACTGTCGCAAGATTCGTCGCCTCTCGCCGGAGCGGACTGTTTGCCACCACACGGTCCACTGCCCCAGGGTCCGAGCGGCGAAAACGGATGCGGTAGACGCTGGGCCCGCGCCATGTCCGCTTCGATCCTCGTCGTCGACGACAACCCAGCGAACCTCGGGTCGCTCGAAGCGCTGCTGAAGGACACCGGCGCGGAGATCGTCAAGGCCCACTCCGGCAACCAGGCACTGCTCGAGCTGCTCTCGCGCGAGTTCGCGCTGGTGCTGCTGGACATCCAGATGCCGGCGATGGACGGCTTCGAGACCGCCCAGCTCATCCGCTCGCGGGACAAGACCCGGCACCTGCCGATCATCTTCCTCACCGCCTACCACCGCAGCGAGACCAACGTGCTGCAGGGGTACTCGCTGGGCGCGGTGGACTTCCTCTTCAAGCCCATCGTCCCGGAGATCCTCCGCTCGAAGGTGGTCTTCTTCCTCGAGCTGCACGCGAAGAACCTCGAGATCCGGCGGCAGGCGGAGCTGCTGCGCGAGGCCCAGAAGCGCGAGTACGAGCGGGCGCTCCTTCAGGAGGAGGCGGAGCGCGAGCGCCGGATCGCGGAGGCCCACCGGCTGCGCAGCGAGGAGCTGATGCGCGCGCAGGAGGCGAGCCACCGGAGCACCCAGCGGCTGGAGCTGCTGGCGGACAGCGCGAACCGGCTGCTGGTGGCGCCCCACCCCGAGCTCGAGGTCGAGGCGCTGTGCGGCGACATGGTGCGCCACCTCGGGCTGGACGCCTTCTTCCACTACGGGCTCGAGGAGGACGGAAGGCTCGCGCTGCGCGGTCACGAGGGCCTGCCTCCCGAGGTCGAGGCGCAGTTCGCGCGGATGGGCATCGGCGAGGGGCTGGGCGGGCAGGTGGCGGCGGAGCGGACGCGCGCGGTGGTGGACCGGCTGCACCCGCTGGAGGTCCGGCCGCCGTCGATCATCCTGTCCTCCGGGTTCGCGGCCGCGGCCTGCTTCCCGCTGCTGGCGCAGGACCGGCTCCTGGGCGTGCTCGGCTTCGCCACGAGGTCCGAGCGGACCTTCCTGGGCGACGAGCTGTCGATGCTGCAGGCCTACTGCGATCAGCTCGCGGTGGCGCTGGACCGGGCGCGGCTGATCAGCGAGCTGCGCGACAGCGACAAGCGCAAGGACGAGTTCCTCGCCATGCTCGGGCACGAGCTGCGCAACCCGCTGGCGCCCATCCGCAACGCGGTGGAGGTGTTCCGGATGCGCGGGGGCGAGGATCCCACCCTCCTGCGCGCGGTCCACGCCACCGAGCGCCAGGTCCGCCAGATGGTCCGGCTGGTGGACGACCTGCTGGACGTCTCGCGCATCACCCGCGGCAAGGTGGAACTGCGCCGGGAGCGGGTGCTGCTCGCGGACGTGGTGGACCTCGCGGTGCACGCCACCGAGGACCTCTTCAGCGGCCGGGGCCAGCGGGTGACGGTGACCCTTCCGGAGGAGCCGGTGCTGCTGCACGCGGACGCGGCGAGGCTGGCGCAGGTGGTGGGCAACCTCCTGCAGAACGCGGCCAAGTACAGCGACTCGGGTGCCCGCACCGAGCTCTCCGCCTGGCGCGAGGGCGACGAGGTGGTGATCTGCGTCCGCGACCAGGGCATCGGGCTGCGGCCGCAGATGCTCAACAAGGTGTTCGAGCTCTTCGTGCAGGAGGCCCCCACCTCGGATCGCGCGCTGGGCGGGCTCGGGATCGGACTCACCCTGGTGCGGCGGCTGGTGGAGATGCACGGCGGCCAGGTCCGCGCGCGAAGCGAGGGCCCCGGGATGGGCAGCGAGTTCGAGGTTCGTCTGCCGGTGGCGCTGGAGCTCTCCGCGGCGGCGGAGGCGCTGGAGGCGGCGGTGGTGGTGGCAGACGATCCCGCGCCCCTGGACATCCTCCTGGTGGAGGACAACGCGGACATCCGCGAGACGATGCGCGACCTGCTCGAGCTGCAGGGCCACCGCGTTTCCGAGGCGTGCGACGGGTTGGCCGGCGTGGAGAAGCTCCTCAGCGAGAAGCCGAGGCTGGCGCTGGTGGACATCGGCCTGCCGGGACTGGACGGCTACCAGTTCGCCGAGCGCGTCCGGAAGGAGGGCGCCGGCGTCTCCACGCGGCTGGTGGCCCTCACCGGCTACGGGACCGCGGACGCGCGCCAGCGGGCGATCGCCTCCGGGTTCGACGAACACCTGGTGAAGCCCATCTCCGCCGACGAGCTGTTGCGCGTGCTCCGCCGCTTCTCGCCCTGACCTCCGCTTCTTCGCTTCTTCGATTCCCACTGGAGAAAAGACGCATGCCTGCCGCATCCGCAGATCCCCGCATCGACTCTGCCGCGCTGCTGAAGACGCTGCTCGCGGTGAAGAAGGGCAACTTCACCGTGCGCATGAGCGCGGACGCGACCGGCGTGGCGGGGAAGATCCACGACGCGCTCAACGACATCATCGAGATGAACGAGCAGCTCACCAGCGAGCTGGCCCGGATCTACACGGTGGTGGGCAAGGAGGGCCGCATCAACCAGCGGGCCACGCTGGCCAACGCCCGCGGCGGCTGGGCGAACGCGGTGGATTCGGTCAACGGGCTGATCAGCGATCTGGTGGCGCCCACCGCCGAGGTGGCCCGGGTGATCGGCGCGGTGGCCAAGGGCGACCTCTCGCAGAGCATGGCCACGGAGATCGACGGCCGGCCGCTGAAGGGCGAGTTCCTGCGCACCGCCAAGGTGGTCAACACCATGGTGGATCAGCTCGGCTCGTTCGC
>CAZCWA010000108.1:0-6840 GCA_964502265.1 uncultured Myxococcaceae bacterium
ACACGCCCTGCCCGTCGAGGGGGATGTCCACCGTGCGGAAGAACTCGCGGTGCACCGAGGAGGCGGCCGCGCCGCGCAGCACCCGGGCCTTCGGGTCGTAGAGGAGGATGAAGCAGTTGGAGAGATCGAGCAGGCGGACGAGGAAGTCGCTCGAGACGTCGAGGATGCCGCGCAGCTCGAGGGTCCCGGCGGTGGTGCGCGCCAGCTCGAGGAGCACCTGGCTGTCGGCCAGCGCGCGCCGGGTCTCGCGGTCCTTGTCCTCCAGCGCGTCGATGAGCCGGGCCCGCCCCAGCGCCGAGGTGCACAGCCGCGCGAAGAGCCCCAGCGCCGGCGCCGCCTGGCTGGTCAGGCCGCGCCCGTCGAGCCGCAGCGCCAGCGCGCCGGAGGAGAGCTCGAGCGGGAGCACCACGCCCTCGGGCACGCTCAGCCTGGCGCCGAAGAAGATGGGCCGGCCTGTCTGCACCGCCTCGCGCGCCTCCGCGTCGTCCGGCGAGGTCCGCGGGTCGAGCAGCGTCGCCTCGAAGCCCCCCTCCCGGAGCCCGCGCAGGAGCGCCTCGCGCGCGGCGGCGAAGCTCGTCTCGCCCACCACGCTCGCGGAGACTCCGGCCAGCAGGTCAGACAGCTCCTGCGCGCGCTGGGCCTCGGTCTGCTCGAGGCACACCGCCACCGCGTAGAGCCCACCCTCCGCCGCCTGCAGGAAGCTCGTCCGGGCCAGGACGTGGAGCCGCCGGCCGTCGCGCCCGAGCAGGAGCATGGGGAAGGAGGCGGTCCCGCCGGGGCCCTCCGCCGCGCGCGAGGTGATCCGCTGCTGCAGCCGGGTGCGCTCCTCGGGCGGAAGGAACTCGAGGAAGGAGCGGCCCGTCAGGTCCGCGAGGCTGTTGCCGGTCATCTCCTCGAACGCCCGGTTGACGGTGGCCACCCGCCCGCGGTCGCTCACCACCGAAATCGGCACCCCGAGGGGCTCGACCAGCGCGCGCACCTCCTCCAGCGTCCAGGCGCGCTCCCCGCTCATCCGCGCCTCAGCACCCGCTTGTCGCCCAGCCGCAGGGTCACCCGCTCGCGGTCGAAGTACTCGGACAGCGGGATGACGAACTTGCGGCTCTGGCCCGCCAGGTCCTTGAACGCCTGGGTGGTGATCTCCCCGTGCTCCTTCAGATGGGCCACCAGACGCTCCTTGAGCCCCTCCAGGGCGTGCGGGTGGAAGTAGAGGTCCTCGGTGACCTTCACGGCAAGGCCCTCGCCCGCGAGCACCCGGAGCAGCTCCAGCACCTTCGCCGGGGGCACCTTCGCGCCCTGCGCCAGCTCGTCCACCCGCGGCGGCGCCAGCCCGGCCCCGGCCAGCGCGGTCACGATGTGCGCGCGCGCCTGCGCCATCGCCGCGTCGAGCGAGGGGCTGCGGCCCGGGAGCCGGAGCAGGTCCTCGCCCGCCACCGCCTCGATCTTCCCCGCCTCCAGCAGCGCCGAGACGACCCGGGCGAAGGCGCGCGGCTCGAGCCCGGGCGACAGCCGCTGGCGAAGCTCCTCCTTGCCCATCCCCTCGCGCATCCGCTCGCGGGCGTGGAACGCCTCCAGGAGCGCCAATGCGCGCCGCTGCAGGGCGGAGAGCACCTCGCCCGAGAGGTAGAGGCGCTTCTCCCGGTCCACCAGCACCGCCTGGCCCCGGGTGGAGAGCAGCGCCATCGCCTTCTCCGCCGGCTTCGGCCCCACCGCCGCGCGCGCGCACAGCTCCTTGAAGGTCAGCCCCGCGTAGCCCGCCTGCCGCAGGAGGAACGCGAGCCGCTCGCCGAGCTCGCCCTCCAGCAGGGGCCGCAAGAGGTCCACCTGCGTCCTCCGCCGCCGCGAGGCGCTCTGCGCCAGCACCCGCCCGCCGGCCAGGGTGGCCCCCCGCCCCGGCAGGGACCGCGAGCCGCGGAGGATGAAGCGCTGGCCGGCCAGCGCCGCCACGTCCTCGGCCAGGCGGAGCTGCGCGAGCATCGTCTCGCCCGGCCGCAGCGCGTCGCCCTCCAGCAGCGCCACCGTGCACTCCACCTGCGAGGTGCCGAGGTGAAGGAGCAGCTTGCGCCGCCGGGGCAGCGGGGCCTCGGCCGCGGGCAGCAAGGTCAGCTCCACGTCCAGCATCCGCGTGGGACGCAGCTCTGCATGGCGGGTGAGCACCATCCCGCGCGAGACCGCGTCCGCCTCCACGCCGGCGAGGTTCACCGCGGCGCGCATCCCCGCCGTCAGCAGCGGGACGGTCTTCCCGTAGGCCTGCACCCCGCGGACGCGCAAGGGGCCGTCCAGCCCGGGGAGCAGCGAGACCGCCTCCTCCGCCGCGAGCTGTCCGGAGAGCAGCGTGCCGGTGACCACGGTGCCGAAGCCCTTGAGGGAGAAGGCGCGGTCCACCGGGAGGAACAGGGGCCCTTCCGAAGGCCGCTGGGGCAGCGCCTTCACCTGGAGGGTGAGCGCGGCCTTGAGCTCGGCGATGCCCTCGCCGGTGCGCGCGGAGACCGCGATGATGGGCGCGCCCTCGAGGAAGGTGTCGTGGCACAGCGCGGCCACGTCCGCCTTCACCAGCTCGAGCCAGTCCGGCCCGAGGTCCCCCAGCAGGTCGCTCTTGGTCAGCGCCACCACCCCGCGGGAGACGCCGAGCAGCCGGCAGATGTCGAGGTGCTCGCGTGTCTGCGGCATCACCCCTTCGTCCGCAGCGACCACGAGGATGGCGAGGTCCACCCCGCCCGCGCCGGCCGCCATGGCGCGCACGAAGCGCTCGTGGCCGGGCACGTCGACGAGGCCTGCCACCGTGCCGTCGTCCAGGGTCAGGTGCGCGAACCCCAGCTCGATGGTGATGCCCCGGCGCTTCTCCTCCTCCAGCCGGTCGGTGTCGACCCCGGTGAGCGCGCGGACGAGCGACGTCTTGCCGTGGTCGATGTGACCGGCGGTCCCGAGGATCATCGGCCGTAGCCGGGCGGGAGCTCCAGCTCGTAGTCCCAGGGGAAGACGACGAGCGCGTCGCTCTGCAGCGCCACGTAGTCCGGCCGGAAGCCCTCCTCCTTCACCACCAGGGTCGCGGTGGCCACCGCGGCGGCCTTCACCTTCTCCAGCATCGCCCGCGCGAGCTCCAGCGTGTCGCCGGAGGAGGCCACGTCGTCCACCAGCAGGACGCGGCGGCCCTTGAGCTCCTTCGGCATCTCGCTCTTGGCCACCGGCGCACCGTCGCGGCCCGACTTGTCGCGGCTGCGGCGGCTGATGCGCACCGGGAAGAACTCCAGCGAGAGCGCGGAGGCTATTGCCCCGCCCACGAACACGCCCCCGTGCACCACGCCCACCACCGCCTCGGGCGCGAAGCCCTTGTGCACCTCGCGGGCGATGCCCTGCACCAGCCGGTCGAACTCCTTCCAGCTCATCTCGCGCACCGCCTGACGCCGCGCGCCCTCCCGCGCCGTCATCGCCCGAGGGGCCTCCGCCTGGGGCGCCAGCACCACGTCGTCGGGGATGGAGACGATCCGCTCCACCGCGCCCAGCGCCGCCAGCTCCTCGCCCGCCGAGGCGCTGCTCCGCCGCCGGGACGATGCGCCCTTCGCGGTGCCCTTCGCCGTGTTCTTCGGCGCGCCCTTCACCCGGCCCTTTGCCGTCACCTTTGCCGCCGCCTTCTCCACCGCCGGCTTCTTCGCCGGCTTCTTCTGCTGCCGCTTGAGCGCCACAACTCTCCCCGTTGCCATGAGATGCCGACCGCCTACAGGCAGGCGTCGAAGTCCTGGAAGGTCCCGTTCCCGTTTCGCACCCGGACGCCGGCCGCGGTGCAGATTCGACCGGTCGCGCAGTCCGGCGCGGCCACGTCACACGCCCCGAAGCAGACCCGTCCGCCGCCGGCCGTGACCTCGGCGCAGACCCCGCTTTGGCAGGCCGAGTCGGCGGTGCAGGCGTCCCCTGCGCCGAGGCTCCCCAGCGCCCGCGCCCGGCACGCGAGCACATGCCCGCCGAGCGGTCCTGCGGGCGACGCGTCCGGAACGCAGTGCGGCTGGGCGGCCGGACAGTCCGAGTCGGTGACGCAGGCGACGCCCGCCCCGCAGAACGAGCCCTGTGCCCGCCGGTCGTCCGCGGTGTGCGGCTGTCCGTCGAGACCGTTGGCGAGCTGCACCGAGCGCGCCTCGCAGGCGAGCCCCGCGGGGCAGTCGGCGCCCTGGGTGCAGGGCAGCGCGCAGACGCCTTCGCGGAAGGTCCCCCGCCCGTCGCGGCGAAGGCAGAAGCCCTCCCGGCACTCGGCGTCGGACACGCAAGTCTCCCCTGCCAGCCGAGGGCCCTGCGGCGGCTGACAGGTCTGCACGAAGCGGTCGTTCAGCGCGTCGGCCGCGGTGCGGCAGGTGTAGTCGCCGTAGGCCGCGCACTGGGTCCCGGAGAGACAGCGGGGCCGGCACCCGCGCATCTCCGAGCCCGGCGGCGCCACGTACTGGGTGGTGAAGTGGAAGGTCGCGTCGCAGTAGCCCAGGCGCCCGTCCACCGCGCAGTGCGCGTCCTCGCTGCAGGCGGCGAAGCAGAAGAACGGGCTGCCGCCGGCGTTGGGGTCCGCCCGGCAGTGTCCGCTCCGGCACTGGTTGTTCGCGCTGCACGGCCCGAGCGGACCTTGCGCACCCACCGACCACGCACACGCGAAGGAGAGGTCGTTGGCGGCGGACGGATCGTCCCGCGGGACGCAGGAGAGGCCGGCGCGGCACTCACCCTCGCCGGAGCAGGGGTCCGCGAAGCCGTTGTCGCCGTAGCACAGCCCGTACGGGTGCCCGTTCCAGTCGCCGGGGAACGGATGGCAGGAGAGCCCGGGCGCGCACAGGGGCGCCTGGGGATCGCAGTACGCCTTGCAGGTCCTCTGCGTGGCCGAGTCCGCGGTGCAGGCGAGGTTCGGCTGGCAGTTGTCGTTGCACGCCTCGCCATAGCCGCGCAGTCCCTGGAACGGGGGCATGCAGACCCCCACCGGCGCGCCGCCCTCGAAGACCAGCGCCGGGCTGCCGGTGAAGGTCAGCTTCACGCAGATCTCTCCACCCGCGCAGGTGTTCGTGTACAGGTCGCAGGCGCGCAGGCACATCTGCTGGGTGCCGCCCACGGTCACGCACATCAGCCCCACGTCACAGCTCGGGCCCACCTCCGGATCGCACGGCCCGGTGTTCTGTGCGCCCTCGCACATCCCGTCCGCGCCGCAGCGGAGCCCGGTGCCGCAGTGCGCGTCCACGAGGCAGTGCACGCAAGCGCCGCCCGCGACGTCGCAGTAACCCGGCCCGGGGTAGCCGCAGTCCGCGTCCTCCCGGCAGCTCACGCAGCGAAGGCCATCGCTGCACACCGGCGCGTCCGGGGGGCAGTCCGCCGAGGTCGCGCACTCGGTGCAGGCGTAGACGTCCTTGCGGCACAGCCCGGCGCCGCAGTCTTCGTCCGCGATGCAGCCGGTGAAGCGGCACAGTCCCTCCACGCACGCCTCACCGAGCCCGCACTCCGCGTCTGCGCCGCACGGAACGTCGTCCCGGCACAGACCTGCGCGGCACACGCCGTCGAACTGCTGGGCGATGCAGGTGTGGGGGGCATCACAGGCGGGGCCGGACGACGCGGCGTCCCCGGGCAGGCCCGCGTCCGGGGTGGGCACCGTGCCCTCCCCGTCCGGACAGCCGGCGAACATCGCCGTGGCGCAGATCACCCACACGCTTCGCCGCACGAGGAGGAGCCGGCCGGACATGGCCGCCGAGCATAGACGGGCGCCGGGTGCCCCGCCACAGACAGCGGCGGGAGTGCCGCGCACCGGACGCAGCTCCTCGTCAGCGCTGCTTGCGGCCCGCGGCGATGCGCTCTTCGACCATCTCGTCCGCCACCTGCTCCGGCCGGCGGCCCTCGCGCTTCGACCGCTCGAGGAGCTCGAGCACGGTGTCGTAGATGAGCTTCGCGCGCGCCATCGCCTTCTCGCGGTCGTAGCCCTCGAGCTCCTGGGCCACGTTGATGAGCCCGCCCGCGTTGATGACGTAGTCCGGGGCGTAGACGATGCCGCGCTTGGCCAGCGCCTCGCCGTGGTGCTTCTCGAGGAGCTGGTTGTTGGCCGCGCCGGTCACCGCCTTCACCCGCAGCTTCGCCAGGGTCTGGTCGTTGATCGCGCCGCCGAGCGCGCAGGGCGCGTAGAAGTCCGCCTCGTTCTCCAGCAGCGCCTCCGGGGAGAGCACGGTGGCCCCGAAGGTCTGCGCCGCCTCCTCCGCCGACTGAGCGCGCACGTCCGCCACGAACACCTTCGCACCGCGCTGCCGCAGCTCGCCCACCAGCGCCCGGCCCACGTGGCCCACGCCGAGCACGTTCACCCGCATGCCCTCGAGGCTGTCGGTCCCGTTCAGGTGCCGCTGGGTGGCCTCGATGCCGCGGACCACGCCGTACGCGGTCACCGGCGACGGATCGCCGCTGGTCCCCGGCAGGCCCACCACGTGCTTCGTGGCGCGGACCACCGCCACCATGTCCTCGGGCGAGGTGCCCGAGTCCTCGGTGGTCACGTAGCGGCCGCCCAGCCCGTCCACCCCGCGGCCGAAGGCCTCGAAGAGCGCGGCACGGTCGAAGTCCTCGCGGGGCAGCATGATCACCGCCTTGCCGCCGCCGAGCGGCAGGCCCGCCATCGCCGCCTTGTAGGTCATCCCCCGGGCGAGCCGGAGCGCGTCCACCGCGGCCTCCTCCTCGTCCGCGTAGGTGGCCAGGGCACGCGTGCCGCCCAGCCCGGGCCCCCGCACCGTCGAGTGCAGGGCCACGAACGCGCGCAGGCCGGTGGCCGCGTCCGTCAGGAGGTGAAGCGATTCGAAGCCGCCTTCGAGCATCCGGGAGAGGACCTTCATGGGCCGCGCCTCTATGCCC
>CAZCWA010000108.1:6940-12880 GCA_964502265.1 uncultured Myxococcaceae bacterium
GACATCACCTCCAGCTTCGCCGCCTCGCCGCCGCACACCCGCTGGAGGAAGCCCCCGGCGGTGGGGTCTTCACCCTCGGCCCGCAGCGCGTCCGCCAGCGCCTCACCGCGCATCAACCCGCGCAGCCGCTCCAGCGTCTGGGGCTTCGCGCCCGGCAGCGCCTGGATGAGGAACCCCGCCACCGCCTGCAGCAGCGGCTCCTCGCCGGTGAGCGTCACCAGGCCCACCGAGGTGGGGATCTGCTCGGAGGCGGCGAAGTAGCGCTCCAGGTCCCGCGCCAGCTCGAAGGCCTCGAGGTCCACCGCCGAGCGCTGGTAGTCGCCCTTGCCGCCGTCGCGGAGCACCGAGAGGTAGCCCGTGTTGCCAAACGCCGGCCGCCACCGGTACGCCCCGGGGGAGCCTTCGATGTCCGCGAGCGGGTTCTTCACGTAGCCGCGGACCGTCCCCTCCGCGTCGCCCTCGCAGAACAGCCCGCGCAAAGGCCCGTCGCACTCGAGCTGGAGGTTCACCTTCGCCCCGCTCTTCTGGAGCTGCAGAGCGGCGATCAGCGCCGAGGCGGTGAGCGCCTCCCCGAGGATCACCGAGGCCGCGGTCCGCGTCCGGTGCCGCATCGCCGCCTCGCGCGCCGTCTGCGTCGCCACCACCGCCACCACCCGCACGTCCGCCTCCGGAAGGAGGCCCATCACCACTTCGTCGCCCATGCCGGTCCCGATGCCCATTCGTTCAAAATAAAACAAACGGCCCGAAGGCCGCCCGCGAAACTCACTCTACGACCGGCTGGCTGCTACTCGCAGTAGCCTTCGGGGGTGCAGGTGGTGCCGCTGCCGCAGCCCACGCCCGGGGCGTTGCAGTTCGGCGAGCAGTAACCGTCCGTCGACTGCTCCTGGCCACCGTCCGGCAGGCCCCGGAGGTAGTGCTCGCACACGTAGTCGGTGCGGCAGTCGCTCTGGCCCGCGCCACCCTCGGCGCACTTGTCGAAGCAGAGGGCGTCGCCCTGCTGGTTGATGCCGAGGCACATGCCCGTGTTGCCGCAGACGTCGTTGAGCTCGGTGCAGTCCGCCGTGCAGTAGCCCAGCGGCCAGCCACTCGGCTGCATGTTCTCATCCACTGGCGCGAAGCACAGGCCCTTGTCGAAGTCGCCCGGGTTGCAGTCCACGTCGGTCGTGCACGCGCCGCCGATCACGTCGTCCGGGGCGGGGATGCCCGCGTCGAAGCTCGGCACCGGGTCGATCCAGCAGACGCCGTTGCCGGTGGAACCGACGGGGATGCAGCTGTAGCCCGTACGGCAATCGGTGGTGGACCCCGGGGTGCAGGTCTCCAGGCAGAGGCGGTCGAACTCACCCCAGCTAGCCGGGATCGAAATGCACATGGAGCCGGCGCCGCACGGGGTGCCCTTGGCGCCGCAGATCTTGGTGCAGTAGCCGTCCGGGTACTCGGCCTCGCCCGGGTTGGTGGTCTTCTTGCACAGCGCGGTGTTGCCGATGGACGAGCAGTCCGCGTTCGCGGTGCAGGCCTCGCCGTAGTTCGCCGGAGGGGGGGTCACGCACGTGCCGCCCTGGCCTGCGCCCTGCACCTGGCAGATCGCCGGAGTCGTGCAGGCGCCGCAGGCGCCGCCCGCGGTGCCGCAGTTGCTGGACGAGGTCCCCGGCAGGCAGATGTCGCCGGCGCAGCAGCCATTGCAGTTGCTGGCGTTGCAGGCGGTGTTCTCCCCGCCGTCCCCGCCGTCCGTGCCGCCGTCGGTGGCGACGGGGGGGATGTTCTCGCAGAGACCCGCGCTGTTGCAGGTCTGGTTGGCCATACAGGCGATGCAGACCACGCCGTCAGCGCCGCACTGGCTCTGCGAGGTCTGGCCCGGCTCGATGCAGGTGCCGTCCGCGTCGATGCAGCCGTCGCACTCGGCGGGGCCACATGCAGGCGACAGCGTGAACAGGAAGCCAACCGCTGCTCCCAGTACGAATGCCTTGTAGTTCATTCCTTCGTCTCTCCACGCGCCACACCAGCCCGTGGCGCTTCCAGTTTGAAATTCCAGTCCCGGGCGACGGGGGTGCGGCAGACTGCTCGAATGGCCGCCAGTGTGTCAACCGGATGCAACGAGCGGTCAACAGAAAAGCCGGCCGCCCCAGGGTATGGGAAGCGACCGGCCTCGCTCGTGAAAACGTGAACTGTGGGGGCAAGCTAGCCGCCCCCGGGGAAGTCAGTCAATGGGCCTTCCCCGCGGATCAGGTTCAGAACGGGATGTCGTCCTCGCCGCCGCCGGCGGGGCCCGCGTCGTCCATGGCCATGTGGGCCGGGGGACCGTAGTCGTCCTGCCTGCCGGCGCCGTTGCCGTAGCCCGCACCCGCGCCTTCACCCTTGCCGCCGAGGAACTGGACCGTCTGGGCCACGACCTCCGTCGTGTAGTTCTTCTTGCCCTCCTTGTCCGTCCACTCGCGCGTCTGCAGCCGGCCCTCCACGTAGGCCTGCCGTCCCTTGGTGAGGTACTGGCCGCACAGCTCCGCCAGCTTTCCCCACACCACGATCCGGTGCCACTCGGTGCGCTCCTGCTTCTGGCCGGACTTGTCGTTCCAGCTCTCGCTGGTGGCCATGGTGAAGTTCGCCACCGCCTGCCCGGACGGCGTGAACCGCACCTCCGGCGCCTTCCCCAGGTTGCCGATCAGGATGACCTTGTTGATCCCACCCGCCATGACCCACTTCCTTT
This sequence comes from uncultured Myxococcaceae bacterium, assembly GCA_964502265.1. Classification (GTDB taxonomy): domain Bacteria; phylum Myxococcota; class Myxococcia; order Myxococcales; family Myxococcaceae; genus JAFAFL01. The sequence goes on from CAZCWA010000108.1 coordinate 9,639, forward strand.
CGCTTTCGAGAACCCGTCCGTCGCGGACGAGTTGCCGACGCTTCTAACAAAGGGGTCTGACAGCGATCAGCCGCCGGAGCGGGCGCCCAGCACCGGATCAGAGGGCTCGTCCCCGCCCTGCCCCGGCTCGGCGCCGGAGACGTCCCGGGGGGCGGCGTGCTCGGCGGTGCGGCGGGTGAGAAAGGCCTCGGTCTGCTTCGCGAACTCCGCGAGCTCCACGTCCCTGGCGTCCATCGTCTTCTTCAGGGCCGGCCAGAACGGGTGCGTGGTGTCCCCGCTCGCCGAGAGCCCGCGCGCGAGGAGCTCCCGTGCGGCTTCCCGGTCCGTGGCCGCGGCCCCCCACATCGCAGAGAGCAGCTCCTCCGGTGCGGACCGTGCGATCTCCGAGAACCCGCCGGACAGGGCCAGCTCGGCGCGCGCGTCCCCGGCGGAGGCAGAGGCCAGCTCCACCACCCGCGAGAGCGCCTCCACGTTGCCGCCGGCGGCGAGGTCCAGCAGCGGCTCGAGGCCGGGCACGTCCGTCTCCAGCTCGTGCGCCACCTGCCGCAGCCGCCCGTAGACCTCCGGCCCCGCCATGAACGAGTCCAGCAGCGTCTTCGCCGCCAGGTGGTCCTGCGGGTCCGACTGGAAGAGCGAGATGGCCACCACCGCGCGCAGCGCCGGATCCCGCTCGCTGCGCCAGGCGGTGCGGAGGAAGGAGATGTTCCGCTTGTCCCCCTGCTGCCCGAGGGCGAGGTAGGTCCGCACCCGGCTCTTCACCTCCTCGAGGTTCCCCGGCCGCGACTCCGGCGCCACCAGATCCGCCACCGCGCGCGACGGTCCCTCCCGCGAGCCCAGCGAGGCCACCGCCGCGCCGATCGCGTCCAGCCCGCGCACCACCGGGCCTGCACGTCCCGGGTAGTCGTTGGCCATGATCGAGAAGGCGAACTGCTCGCCGCCCACCGCGACCACGTAGCCGGAGAGCGCGGAGACGTTCTCCAGGGTCCCGGTCTTGGCGCGCAGCCGGCCCACCGCGTCCGAGCCCTCGAAGCGCCACCGCAGGGTGCCGTCCTTGCCGGCGATGCCCAGCGAGGAGAGGAACTCCGGCATCGTGGGCATGGTGGCCATGCTGTAGAGGAGCAGCCGGTTCACCTGCGAGGCGCTGAAGCGGTTGGCGTCGTTGAGCCCCGAGCCGTTGCGCATCACGTAGGTGCCGCGGGCGATGCCCACCTCGCGGGCGAGGAACTCCTCCACCACTTCGATGCCCTTGGCATGCGTGCCCGGCGCGCCCTTCACCTCCGCGCCCAGCGTCTTGATGAGCTGCTCGGCGACGAAGTTGGAGCTGACCTTGTTGAGCCGCTTGATGATCACGTCCAGCGTCTCCGACTGCGAGACGTGGAGGAGCCGCGCGTCCCTCGGGATGGGCGCGGTGGCGAGCCTCACCCGGCCCTTCACCTTCACCCCTCGCATCCCGAGCATCTGCTTCAGCGTCTGCCCGAAGTACATGGGCGGGTTGTCGATCTTCCGCCACGCGTTGAAGGTGGGCGCGTTCACCCCGATGGCGCCGCGGGCGACGATCTTCTGCTGATCGCGCGGGGCGACCTCGGTCCCCACGCTGACCCGCGGGCCCTTGCGGCCGTCCGTGCGGACCTCGCTCTCGATCACGAAGAAGTCGGACGGCGGCTCCACCTCGACGATGGCCTTGTCGCCGGGCTTCTCGCCGGGCCGCACGTAGATGCCCACCGCGTTCCAGTTCAGCGAGACCGCGCCCGGCGGCGCCGCGTACGCGCGATCGCTCTTCTCCTGGTCGTAGCCGGCGGGCACCCGATCGGTGTCGAACCAGCTCTCGTCGATGACGATCTCGGAGATCTCCTTCAGGCCGGTGCGCGAGAGCTCGGCGACGATCCCGTAGAGGCGCTCGGTGGTGATGGTGGGATCCCCCTTCCCGCGCACGTAGAGCGTCCGGACCTTGCCGCCGCGGATCGGCGCGTCGGTGTAGAACTCCGTCTCGTAGCGGTACTCGGGCCCGAGCTTCGCCACCGCTGCCGCGCCGGTGAAGAGCTTCACGTTGGAGGCCGGGTTCAACAGCTCTTCGGCGCCGTGCGAGTAGACGATCTCCCCGGTCTCGAGGCTCACCACCTGCACCCCCACCCGCGCGCGATCCAGCGGAGGCCGCGAGAGCACCGCCTCCACCGCGGACTTGAGGGCCTCGCGATCAGCGTGGCGCTGGACCGCGGAGGCGGTGCTGGAGGAGGACGAGGGGGCCCTGGCCGGGCCGGGCGCTTGCGCGAAGGCCGGGCCGGCGAGGAGCAATGCGGCGGCGAACGCTGACGAGCGAAAGATGGGGGGAAGCAATCGGCTCCTCGGCGGTGGGAGAGTCAGGCGCGATTATGAATTCCGGGGCGTAACCCGGGCAACGCGTGAATCTTCCCACATGGCCGCCAGGACGCCCTGCGCCCGGTTGTCTGACGCGCGCGGAACAGCAAAAGGGCCCGTCCTGTTCGTTGCCGTCCATCGTCGTCCCGATCAGGGTTAGATGAAGCCCCCCTTGCGCTCCCCCCGTCACCGCCTCCTCGCCGTGTTGCTCGCCGTGCTCTGCGCGGGGACCGGCTGCCGCCGCGAAGCGCCGCAGGAGGGGATCGTGGTGCTGCTGGAAGCGTCGCCGGACTCGCTCGACGATCGGATGACCTTGTCCGCCGTGGGCCAGCGGGTGGCGGCGCTCATCGTGCCGGGCCTCGTCACCTTCAACGACGAGAGCGAGCCTGTGCCCGATCTCGCCGATTCCTACGAGCAGCTCGACGAGCGCACGCTGGTGTTCCGCCTGCGCGAGGGCCTCGTCTTCCACGACGGCACGCCGCTGACCTCGCAGGACGTGCGCGACACGTACGAGGCCTTGTTGGAGAAGGCGATCCCCTCGCCGCGCGCGGACAGGCTGGAGCCCATCGAGCGGATTGAGACGCCTGATGCGCACACGGTGATCTTCCACCTCGAGCGGCCCTACGCGCCGTTCCTCGCCGAGCTGACCATCGGCGTGGTGCCGTCGTCGCGCGCGCGGGAGGCAGAGGTCCAGGGCCGGGAGCCCATCGGCGCGGGACCGTTCAAGTTCGCGGGCAGACGCGGGGACGAGTGGCTCGAGCTGCTCCCGTTCGAGCGCTACCACGCGGGGCCGCCAGCGTTCTCCAAGGTCTCCTTCCGGGTGGTGCGCGATGAGACCACGCGGGTGCTGGAGCTGCTCAAGGGGCGCGCGGATCTGGTGGTCAACG
>CAZCWA010000109.1:0-4184 GCA_964502265.1 uncultured Myxococcaceae bacterium
TGGGAGGCGGAGGTGGAGGCGCGGGGGGCGTCTTCGATCCCGCCAACCCGCCGCCAGGCTACTCGCTGTGCCATGGCGGGCACTGCCACCGGGACGATGGCGCGCAGGTGACCTACGCGGAGGTGGAGGCGGAGCTGGCGGGCGGGGGCGTTGCCACCGAGGTGACGGTGGTGCGCTTCCCGGTGGGCCGCACGGTGGACCTGCTCGAGGGGCTCGCGGTGGAGCTGGCGTGTCAGCCGGACTGCGATCTGGAGGCGGGGACGCTCAGCGCGCTGGTGGGCCGGGTGCGTGCGCTGCGGCTCGAGGGCGTGGTTCGCGACATCCGGGCACAGCCGCGCATCGAGGGGCTGCAGCCGTTCGTGCTGGAGGTGGAGGCGCTCACGCTGCGCGCGCCTTTGGAGCTGGAGCTGAATCGGGACGAGCCTTCGCGGGTGGCGTTGCGTCTGCTCTTCCACCCATCGCCGCGCGTGTTCGACCGCGCCGACTGGGCGGCGGACCCGGGCCTGGGCGGGGAGAGTCTGGAAGGCGTGTTGGAACGGCTGGCGAGCGAGGCGCTCGGTGCCGAGGTGTCCCGTTGATTCGAGGGGATGAGGAGAAGGTGATGAACGTGAAGACGTGGATGAAGTGGATGGGCGGTGCGGTGGCGGCGGTGTCGGTGGCGATGACGGGCTGCGGCCACGACGAGGCGCACGATGCCGAGACGGAGCTCTGCGAGCACCTGCAGGGAGGTGCTTCACGGGCGGTGACCGCCACGGCGGAGGCGGAGGGCGCGCCGGGGATCGCCGATGACCACACGCGGTACGAGGTCTCGCTGCCGGAGGTGAACGGTCAGCGCGAGGGACACGTGACCTTCGCGGTCGACCATGGCGGCGAGTACCTCTTCGGTCTCAGCCGGGATGTGCCGGTCGAGCTGCGGCCGGCGGCGGGCGGCGACGCGGTGGCCCTGACGAAGTCGACGCCGGATGTGTGCGAGGAGCTGGCGGCGGTGCACTCGGCGGAGCTGGGGGTGGGCACATACGTGCTGCGCTTCGGCCCCACGGGCGAGCAGGCGGTCGACGTGGTCGTCGAGCACCACCACGGCGAAGATCACGCGCACTGAGCCGTCAGGGAACCTGGAGGATGGGAGAGAGCACGATGAGCGGCGGACGGAACCTGGTGAGAGGCCTGCTCCTCGCGGCGCTGTGTCTGGGCGGCGCGGCGGCGGCGAAGGTGAGGGTGGTAGCGAGCGTGCCGGACCTGGGCGCGCTGGCCCGTGAGGTCGGTGGAGAGGACGTGGACGTGCGCGTGCTGGCGCGCTCCACCCAGGATCCCCACTTCGTGGATGGCCGGCCGAACCTCGTGCTCGAGGTGTCGCGGGCGGATCTGCTGGTCTTCAACGGGCTGGAGCTCGAGGCCGGTTGGCTTCCGGTGCTGCTGACCAACGCGCGCAACCCGAAGGTCCAGGCCGGCAAGCCCGGGCACCTCGACGCGTCCACGCTGGTCACGCCGATCGACGTGCCGCAGGGGAAGGTGGACCGGTCGATGGGGGACATCCACCCGGGCGGCAACCCGCACTACACGCTCGATCCGCGCAACGCGGTGAAGGTGGCGGAAGGGATCGCCGGGCGGCTCGCGCAGGTGGATCCGGAGCGCGCCGAGGCCTACCGCAAGCGCGCGGCCGCGTTCGCCGAGACGATGAACGCGCGGATCGCCGAGTGGAGCGCGAGGCTCTCGCCGCACGCGGGCAAGCCGGTGGTCACCTACCACCGGAGCTGGGCGTACTTCACGCGCTTCGCCGGCCTGAAGGAGGTCGCGTACGTCGAGCCCAGGCCGGGGCTGCCGCCCAACGCCGGGCACGTCGCGCAGGTGCTGGCCACGATGAAGCGCGAGAAGGTCCCGCTCATCCTGCAGGAGGACTGGTACCAGGCCGCCACCAGCGAGCAGCTCGCGCGGCTCTCCGGCGCCACCCTGGTGCGCGTGCCGGGGCAGACGCGGGAGGGGACGCGCTACGTGGATCACCTCGCGGCGCTGGTGGACCAGACGGCGAAGGCGCTGGAGAAGGCATCCGGAGCCGGGAAGTGAAGGGACGCAGCCCCGGGTGTCCGTGTGGCTCGGGCGTGCGCTATCCGGCCTGCTGCAAGCCGTTCCACCAGGGCGAGGAGCCGAAGGACGCGGTGACGCTGATGCGCTCGCGGTACTCGGCCTACGCGCTGGGCGAGGTGGCGTACCTGTGGCGCACGCTGCACCCGGACCATCCGGATCGGCAGGCGCCGGGCGGCGAGGCGGCCTGGACCGCGAGCCTGCGTCAATCGCGGCGGACCCTGCGCTTCGTGCGACTGAGGGTGCTCGAACACGACGAGACGCACGTGCTCTTCCACGCCGAAATCTACGAAGGCGGACGCGAGCAGAGCTTCCTCGAGCGGTCGACCTTCGCGCGGGATCCGCAGGCGCCGAATGGCTGGCGCTATCTCTCGGGAGAGGTGCGGGCGCTGAAGGCGGAGGCGCTTCCGGGCTTCAGCGGCTCTGCAGACGGCGGGTGACGAAGCGCACCGCCACGGCCAGCGGCCACCAGGCGGCGGCGACGGCGACCATGGTGGGGCCGGTGGGGAGCGACCAGGGCATCTTCTCGGGCGCGAGCGGATCCGGGAAGCCGCTCACGAAGGAGATGTAGAAGCCGCCCACCGCGGCGATCAGCGCGCCGAGCACGGAGAGGATGACCACGCCGCGCACCGACTGCGAGACGAGCAGCGCGGCGCCCGCGGGGAGCACGAGGAAGCCGAACACCGGCAGCGCCCCCACCGCGCGCGTGGCCACCGCGACCGAGAGGCCGATGGCCAGGTGCAGCCAGAGGTCGAGCCGCGTCACCGGCAGCCCCAGCGTCTTCGCCATCTCGCGATCGAAGGAGATGAAGAGGAGGTCCTTGAAGAGCACGAGGATCGACACGCCGACGACCAGGCCCACCACCAGCAGCTCCACGAGGTGCTCGCGGCGGACGGCCACCGTGTTGCCGAAGAGGAGATCGCCCACCTCGTGCGCCTCCTGCACCATGAGCGGGTTGGCGAGGACGATCAGCGCCAGCGCGGCCGAGGCGAGGTAGGCGAACGCGACCACGCTCTCGGGCGTGGTGCGCTGGATGCGCGGGACCCAGGCGAAGGCGGCGGCCACCCCCGCGGTCACCAGCAGCGCGAGGATGACCGGGTCGAGCCAGAGCGGCGTGTGCTCGTGGGGCTCGTGCCCGAAGAAGGAGCCGACCAGGAAGCCGGAGGCGACCACCAGGCCGGAGAGCTGTCCCAGCGCCGCGGAGACGAAGGCGATCCGCCGGGTGATGACGAAGAAGCCGAGCAGCCCGGAGAGGCCGGCGGCGGCCACCGCGGCGATGATCGCGGTGCCGAACAGCTCCCACAGCTCCAGCAGGGTGAGCTCGTTCACGCCCCGCCTCCGGAGGTCTCCACGAAGACGACGGTGCGGTCCCCGTGGCGCTCGATGCGGATGGTCTGGCCGTAGAGCGCGCCCAGGTGCTCGCCGGTGAGGAGCGTGGCGGCCTCGCCGTGCCGGAAGAGGTGGCGGTGGCCGTCGATCAGCGCGACGTGGGTGGCCCACTGCGCGGCCGCGCTGATCTCGTGGGTGACGAAGACGACCGGGACGCGCTCCTCCTTCGCCAGCCGCGTCACCTCGCCGAGCAGCGCGGTGGCGCCGGCGGGGTCCAATTCGGAGGTGAACTCGTCGAGGGCGAGCAGCTCGGGATCGGCCGCCAGCGCGCGCGCGAGCAGCACCCGCTGCCGCTGACCGCCGCTGAGCGAACGGAACGGCTGCTTCGCCTGCGCGTCGAGGCCCACCTGCACCAGCCTGCGCAGCGCGGCCTCCCTGTCCTCGCGTCCCGGACGACGGCCGATGCCGATGCGGCCGTAGCGGCCCTGGAGCACGACCTCGAGCACGGTGAGCGGGAAGACCGGATCCGCTCGGTGCGCCTGCGGCACGTAGCCGATGCGCGGGGGCGGCGAGCGCAACACGCGTTCACCGGAGAGCGGCGGCAGAAGGCCCACCAGCGTGCGCAGGAGCGTGCTCTTGCCACCGCCGTTGGGCCCGAGGAAGGCGAGGCGCTGGCCCTGGCGCACGGTCAGGTCCACCGGCGGCAGAAGCGCGCTCCGGTACCCCACCTCGACCTTGTCCAGCCGCACCAGCTCCACGTCGCCCTCCCTCGCGCG
>CAZCWA010000109.1:4284-12851 GCA_964502265.1 uncultured Myxococcaceae bacterium
GCCTCGTGGAAGTGGCCCTCGTCGCGGAAGCTCCAGAGGTAGAGCTTGAGGCTCTTGAGCTCCACGCAGGTCTCGTCCGGCACGTAGCGGATGGAGAAGTGCGCGAAGTCCGGCTGGCCCGTCTTGGGGCACAGGCAGGTGAACTCGGGGCAGTCGAAGGCGATCTCGTAATCGCGCTGCGGCGCGGGGTTCGGAAAGGTGTCCAGCTCCTTGCTGGGTCGCGTAGCCATGCGCGGGCTCATAACGCACCGCCGCACGGTGCCCAAGGACTCCGCGCCGTCCCGGCGAACCTGTTCAGAGCGCCCGGAAGTCCGCCAGCCGAGCGCCCGATGCGTGCAGCCAGTCACGGGCCTTCTGCGAGGTCAGCGTCCGCAGCTCCGTCTCGCGTTGGTGGGCATACCCGCTGCGAACGGTGGTGGGCACGTAGCCGGGATGGCACATCAGCTCGGTCACGCCGTCCTCGAGGTCCGCGAGGTGGGCGCGCAGCCGCTCTTCGGTCCAGAAGGCCTCCTCGCCGGCGTCGCCGATGAAGTGATCGTTGGTGGGCACGCCGCGCGCCCGGAGCGTCTGCCGCATCGCCGCGTCGGTCGAACGCACCGGGAGGATCCGGCCGCCGTGGGCGCGGCGCGCTTCGGGCGAGGTCACCGCGGCGCACACGCCCTCCAGCACGTTCGGGTGGCGGTGAAGGTGCTTGTGCACGTCGACGTGGGTGGCCGGCGCTCCGGTCAGCACCTGCAGCCGGGAGAGCTGGGCGAGGGTCTCGCGCGCGACCAACTCGGAGGGAAGTCGCCCGGCGTTGGCCTCGATGAACTCTCCGTGCGCATCGAGCAGCCCGCTCGGGATGCCGTCCGTGCACGGCCGCCAGCGCGCGAGGTTGAGGTGCAGGCCCAACGCCAGCGTCGGCCGATCCGAGCCCGAGCTGGAGCTGATTTCGCGAGCCGCCTCGGCCGCCTGCTGCGAATGCGGTCCGTTCACCATCAAGGTGGCGGAGGAGACGATCCCGTCCCGCATCGCCTCGAGGATGCCGCGGGTGACCTCCGGGTCGTAGCCGAGGTCGTCCGCGTTCACGATCAGCACCCGCGTCATCGAGCGCTGGCCTCTGCGGTGCACGTGCGCAGGAGCTCCGGCGCCTCGTCGGCGAAGCGCTGCTCCATCCGCGCCTTCACCTCGTCGCGCTCGGCGACGCGGCCTTCGAGGGTGAAGAGCTGGCAGAGCGCCACCAGCGGCCGCGGATCCTCCGGGTCGAGCTGCTCCGAGCGGGCGTACGCGCGGAGGGCCCCTGCGAGATCGCCCCGGCGGTAGAGGACCGTGCCCAGGTAGAGGTGACCTCTGAAGGATTGGGGATCGTCGGCGATGACGCGGCGGAGCAGGGCGTGCGCCTCGGGCACGCGATCCTGGCGGAAGTGAACGAAGGCCAGCTCGGCCGCGGCCTCGGAGTTGAACTGCCGGGCGACCAGCGGGGCCAGCGCCGCCTCTGCTTCCGCAAGACGACCGGCCTGCGCGAGCACGAGGCCCCGCCGCATCCCCATCATGCGCGCCAGCGGGGTCTGCGGATCGAGCTTGTCCACCGCGTCCGCCAGCGCGGCCGCCGTCCCGTTCAGGTCGCCCTGGCGCTCGCGGAGATCCGCCAGCGCGATGTCCGGCTCCGCGCTGTCCGGCGCAAGTTTACGCGCAGCCTCGATCGCCGCCTCCGCCCGCTTGCCGAACCGCAGCTCCACCGCGGCGCGCGCCTCGAGCAGATGGCCGCCCTCGCTCGGCGGGAACCGGGCCTGGCGCGCCTCGATCAGCGACAGCGCCTCCTGCGGCGCCCCCGAGAAGAGGAGCCGTTCGGCGGCGGTCTCCAGGTCCTTCGCGCTCGCGTCCTTCGCCTTCGTCAGTCGCAACAGGGCCGCCGCGTCGTCCTGCGCGAGCAGCTCTGCCGCGGAGGGGACGGGCCGGAGGTGCCACCATCCGCCCGCGCCGGCTGCGAGCAGTACGCACGATGAGGCGATGGCGATCGCCCACGGCTTCACCCTCCGAACGCTGGCAGAGCCCGGGGCCGGTGCGTGCTGCGATGCCGGTGCGTGCTGCGAGGGCGGCGTGTCCAGCGTGGGCGGCGCGACCTGATGCGACCCGGAGGGATCGATCCTGCGCGCCTCGCGGACGCGCAGTCGGCGCTCGTCCTCCTCGGCGGGGAAGATGCGCTCGACCCACGTGGCGACCTCGGCCTCGCTGGCGACGGTGCCGTGCAGTGCCTCGATGGCGGTGATGAACGCGTGGAGGGTGGGGAAGCGTCGCTCGGGCGCACGCTCGAGGGCGAGCAGGCAGATCCGCTCGAGCTCCACCGGCAGCGAGGGATCGAACTCGGTGGGCCTCCGCAGCGGCGCGAGCGCGATGCGGCGCACGACCTCGTCCGGTGAGTTGCCGGTGAAGGGCCGGCGGCCGCAGAGCTGCTCGTAGAGCATCACGCCCGCCGCGTAGAGGTCCGCGCGGTGGTCGACGGCGTCGCCCGCGATCATCTCCGGCGACATGTAGAAGAACTTGCCCTTGAGCGTGCCCGGCTCGGTGCCTGCGCCGAGGTTGGCCGCCTTGGCGATGCCGAAGTCGATCACCTTGGTGCGCCCGTCCACGCCCACGTGCAGGTTGTCCGGCGTGAAGTCGCGGTGGACGATGCAGAGCGGACGTCCCTGCTCGTCGACGGCGCGGTGGGCCGCATCGAGTCCCCGGCAGGCGTCGATCAGCACCTTGAGCGTGATGTGGAGCGGCACGCGCTCGCCGCGGTGGGCGGCGGCCAGTCGCAGCTCGGCGAAGGAGTGCCCCTCGAGCAGCTCCATGGCGATGTACGGCGTGCCGTCGTGCTGGCCGAGGTCGAGCACGTTCACCACGTTGGGGTGCTGGACCTGCGCGGTGATGCGCGCCTCGTTGAGGAACATGCGCACCACGTTCGCGTCGCGCGCGAGGTGCGGGAGCAGGCGCTTCACCGCGACCATGGCGCCGGTCGAGCCGTCCTCCGCCACGCGCCGCGCTGCGAAGACCTCCGCCATCCCGCCGGTCGCGATGCGGGTGGCCACGCGATAGGGACCGAAGAACAAGGGGCTCACAGTCTAGGGCACCCGACGCTCACCTGCCCTGCCGGAAGCGGGGCGTGTTGAAGCCACCCGAGCCGCCCGGCCGCTGTCCTTGCGACGGACCGCCATGCGAAGGCCCGCCCGGCGCCGCGGGCTGGGTGGCCTTGATCGAGAGGCCGATCCGCTTGCGCGCAAGGTCCACCGAGAGGACCTTCACCCGCACCCGGTCGCCGACCTTCACCACCTCGGCGGGGTCCTTCACGAAGCGGTTGGACAGCTCGCTCACGTGCACGAGCCCGTCCTGGTGCACGCCGATGTCCACGAAGGCGCCGAACGCCGCCACGTTGGTGACCACGCCGTTGAGGATCATCCCCTCGCGCACGTGCGAAAGCTCGGTCACCTCCGGGTCGAAGCCGGCGTCGCTGAACTCGGCGCGGGGGTCGCGGCCGGGCTTCTTCAGCTCGGCGAGGATGTCCTGCAGGGTCGGCAGCCCCACGCCCGCGTCCGGATCGGCGTAGCGCTGGAGCTGCAGCTTGCCCGCGAGCTCCGCGTTGCCCACGAGCTGTCCGCGCGGTACGCCGAGGTCCTGCGCCATCTTCGCCACCACCGGGTAGCGCTCGGGGTGCACCGCGCTGCCGTCGAGCGGCTCGTCTCCCCCGCGGATCCGGAGGAAGCCCGCGCACTGCTCGAACGTCCGGGCGCCGAGCCGCGGCACCTTCTTCAAGGCCGCGCGGGTCTTGAAGCCGCCGTTCGCCGCGCGGAAGGCGACGATCGCCTGTGCCAGCGAAGGCCCCAGCCCCGCCACGTAGCGCAGCAGGGTGGGGGACGCGGTGTTGAGGTCCACGCCCACGCGGTTCACCGCCGCCTCGACCACGCGATCGAGCGCGGCCGCCAGCGCCTGGGGATCCACGTCGTGCTGGTACTGCCCCACGCCGATGCTCTTCGGATCGATCTTCACCAGCTCGGAGAGGGGATCCTGCAGCCGCCGCCCGATGGAGACCGCGCCGCGCACCGACACGTCCATGTCCGGCAGCTCGGCCCGCGCGACCTCCGAGGCGCTGTACACGGACGCGCCCGCCTCGCTCACGCTGACCAGCTTCACCTCGCGGGCGATGGCGCCGGAGGTCTGCAGCTTGCGCACGAAGGTCTCCGTCTCGCGGCCCGCCGTCCCGTTGCCGATCGCGATCGCCACCGGCGCGTGCTTCTTCACGAGCTGCACCAGCACCGCGCCCGCCTCGGACTCGCGGCCGGTGTGGGGGAAGATCGTCGCCTGCGCGAGGACTTCGCCGCGGCCGTCGAGCGCCACCACCTTGCAGCCGGTGCGAAGGCCGGGGTCGATCGCCACCACCGGCCGGGGACCCAGCGGCGCGGCCAGCAGGAGCGCCTCGAGGTTCTGCGCGAAGACCCGGATCGCCTCCGCGTCCGCCCGCGCCTTCAGCTCGCGGCGGTACTCGCTCTCCAGGGACGGCAGCAGCAGCCGGTCCACCGCCTCGTCGAATGCGAGCGTGAGCTGCTGCGCGATCGCCCTCGGCGCGCCGGGCTTCCGCGCCCGCCGATCGACCACCGACACCACATCCTGGCGCTCGAGCTCCACCGTGACCTTGAGCAGGCCCTCCGCCTCCCCGCGCTCCGCCGCCAATACCCGGTGCGAGGGCGCCTGGGCCGCCCGCTCCTGACGGCCCACGTGCTCGCGGAACTTCTCCAGCTCCGGGGCCTGGCCCTTCCCGCGCGCCACCGCCACCGTGAGCAGCCCCTTGTCCGCGAAGAGCCGCCGCACCTCGCCGCGCACGTCCGCGCGCTCGGCCACCACCTCCGCCACGATGTCCCGCGCGCCCGCCAGCGCGTCCTCCGCGGTGCCCACGTCCTTCGAGGGATCGACGAACGGCTGCGCCAGCGCCTCCGCCGACTGCGCGTGGGTCTGCGCCTGCGCCAGCAGCAGCTCCGCCAGCGGCCCGAGCCCCTTCTCCCGGGCCACCTGCGCGCGCGTGCGGCGCTTCGGCTTGTAGGGAAGGTAGAGGTCCTCCAGCTCCGCCCGCGTTCCCGCCGCGAGGATCCGCCGCTCCAGTTCCGGCGTCAGCGCGCCCTGCTCGCGGATGCTCTCGAGGATCGTGGCCCGGCGCCCTTCCCGCGTCTTCACCACCTCCGCGTGATCCGCGATGCGCTGGATGGCGCCGTCGTCGAGCCCGCCGGTCGCCTCCTTGCGGTAGCGCGCGATGAACGGAACCGTGGCCCCGCCGCCGAGCAGCGAGAGGGTCGCCTTCACCTGGGGCAAGGGGAGCGAGAGCTCCTTCGCGATCAGGTCGGCGTGGACGGTCGAGGCTTCGGTGGCGGAGGCGTTGGATGCGGATCCGGAGGTGGCCATGGCGGCCGCACCATATGCCGCGCGTGCTACGTGTCTGCCATGAAGGGATCGATCATCCGGGCCTGGTGGTGGGCGAAGCAGGGCCTCGACGGCACCCTGCGGGGCGCCTCTCCGGAGGAGGTGCTGCGGCGCTCGGGCTGGGCCAGGAGCGTGGGCGGGGTGAGCCCGTACCTCACCTTCTTCTCGAGGGCGGGGACCTCGCGCGCGGACGTGGACGCGGCGGTGGCGGCGGCGGACATCCACGAGCTGCCGGCGGTGCGCGGCTGCACCTACGTCGTCCCCCAGGAGGACTACGCGCTGGCGCTGCGGCTGGCGGTCCTCGCGGGCCACGTGGAGGTGAAGTCGGCGCTGAAGCTCGGCGTGACGCAGGAGGAGCTGGAGCGCCTGTGTGACGCGGTGCTGGGCGCGCTCTCCAAGACGCCGAAGGATCCGGACGACCTGCGCGCGGAGCTGGGCGGCACGGTGCGCAGCCTCGGCGAGGCGGGGAAGAAGAAGGGCATCACCACCACGTTGCCGGTGGCGCTCGGGATGCTGCAGCTCCGGGGAGCGATCCGCCGTGTGCCCTCGAATGGCCGGCTCGATCAGCAGCGCTACCGCTACGCGCTCTGGCGCCCGAACCCGCTGCAGGGCGTGGCGCTCGATGAAGAGGAGGCGTGGACGCGGATGGCAGAGAAGTACCTGCGCTGGATCGGCCCGGCCACGCTGGAGGAGCTCTGCTGGTTCACCGGGATGGGCAAGCGCGTGGCCGCCGGCATCCTGCGTTCGTTGGGCGCGGTGCCGCTCGCGGAGGGGGACCCGCGCCTCGTGCTCGCCGAGGATCTCGACGCGCTGCACGCGATGCCACCGCCGGGAGATGCAGCGTTCGTTCTGGTCGGCAGCATCGACGCCATCGCTGCGCACCGGCGCGACAGCCGGGCACTGCTCGACGAAGCGGATCGCGAGAACCCGCTCATGGGGAGGGCCGGCGCGTTCGCCGATCTGCCCGACCACGCGATCCTCGACCGCGGACGGCTGGTCGGATTGTGGGAGTTCGATCCAGCCGAGGGTGTGATCGTCGCCGCGACCTTCGACCCGCGCCTGGCGAAGCAGCCGGCGCTCCGCGAGGCGATCTCCCTGACCGGGCGCTACGTGCGCGAAGAGCTGGGCGATGCCCGCTCCTTCAGCATCGACTCGCCGAAGTCGCGGGCCCCGAAGCTTGCTGCGTTGCGCGCTGCAGAGGGCTTCGTCGCCTGACGCCATCCGCCGGGCCCGTTGACAGGTAAGGAGCTGCTTACGTAACGTGGCGGCCGTGATGATGCCCGGTCAGCCAGAGGTGTTCGGAGCGATCGCCCACCCGGCGCGCCGGCGGATGCTGGATCTGCTGGCGGACGGCGACCGGCCGGTGAACGCGATCGCGGCGAACTTCGAGATGAGCCGCCCCGCGGTCTCGCAGCACCTGCGCGTGCTCCTCGAGGCGGGCCTGGTCACCGAGCAGCGGCACGGGCGTGAGCGGCGCTACCGCCTCGAGCCCGCCCAGCTCGCCCCGGTCCGCGACTGGATCGCCCACTACGAGCGCTTCTGGGACGACCGCTTCGAACGGCTCGCCCGGCACCTGGAGAAGAAGGAGGGCAGATGACGACGACGACGATCCGCAGAGAGCTGAGGTTCCCGCAGGCACCCGACGCGGTCTGGCGCGCGCTCACCACGCGCGAGGCGCTGGCGGACTGGATGTACCCGAACGACTTCGAGCCGAAGGTGGGCCACCGCTTCACCTTCCAGGTCCCGCCCAACCCCGAGCGCCAGTTCGACGGGCTCGTCGTCCAGTGCGAGGTCCTCGAGTGCTCGCCGCCCGAAGCGCTCGTCTTCACCTGGGTGGTGGGTGAGGGGTGGCTCGACACGCGCGTGAGCTACCGGCTCGAGCCGGAGGGCGCCGGCACCCGCGTCCACTTCGAGCACTCGGGCTTCGACCCGAAGCAGCACGGCGCGGCGGCGGGGACGGAGTACGGCTGGACGCTCATGCACGGGAAGCTGTCGGACCTGCTCGCCGGCGAAAGGAAGGCGTGACCATGAACATCGGACTGTGGATCGTGCAGGGACTGCTCGCGCTGCTCTGCCTCTCGGGCGGCTGGTTCAAGTTCTCCTCGTTCGCCGAGCTGGCGAAGCAGTTCCCCGCGCTGTCGGGCGGCGGCTGGCGGGCGGTGGGCGCGCTGGAGATGGTGCTCGGCGTGCTGCTCATCCTCCCCGCGGCGACGAAGTGGCTGCCGGTGCTGACGCCGATCGCCGCCGCGGTGCTCGCGGTGGAGGCGCTGGCGCTCGCGGCGCTCTACGCGAGCGGCTCCCTGCAGCTCAACGCGCAGAACCCGCTGGTGTGGGCGGTGGTGATGGCGGTGCTCGCGGGCTTCGTGGCCTTCGGGAGGTGGTCGCTCAGCCCGGTGGTATGAGCGCGCTATTGCTGACGGTCAACCCACTTGCCATCGCGGTCCCGTTCTTCCTCCTGCTCATCGCGGTGGAGTGGTGGGTCGCGCCGGCGCGGCGTCCGCGTGCACCGCTTCGCCGACAGCCTGAGTGGGGACGTTCCACTCGGGCCTGGTTGAAGGAGCGCAACGGATGCACCAGCCCGTAGACGACCTTCGCGCGCTCCGGCTCCCAGGAGGCGACGAAGTTCTATCTCGCGGTGCAGTTCTTCACCGTGGTGATGGTGGCCACCATCACCCTGATGCAGTGGGGGCCTTCGCTGTCGTTGAGCCTCCGGCTGGGCGCGACCGCCGTGCTCCTCTTCATGCTTTTTTGCAGCCGGACCTGCGGCGGCCGGCCATCCAACCGTCGCACTGACTGGCCGGGCCCGGGGCGCGCATGTGGCCGCGCGTGGGCCCCGTTCGCAGCTTTGGGGCATGCCTGCCATCACCGTCGATGATCCCAGCCACCTTCCGCGCATCGGCTTCGGTGCCGCAGCCGGCACGCGCGAGCGCCCCGTCGAGCAGGTCTCCACCGCCCCGCTCGGCTTCGAGGGCGAAGGCTTCCCCGTCCGCCGCGCCTTCGCGGGCGTGGACCTCGCCGACCTCGATCCGTTCATCCACCTCGATCAGATAGGGCAGGTGGACTACGCGCCCGGCGAGCCGAAGGGGACGCCCTGGCACCCCCACCGCGGCTTCGAGACGGTGACGTACATGATGGACGGC